>DOUW01000313.1:0-5251 GCA_003520365.1 Massilia sp. | reverse complement strand
TGCCAGTCGTTGGCCATGCCTTCCTCGGCCGAGTACTGGCACATCGGCGCCATGGCGATGCGGTTGCGCAGGGTGAGGCTGCGCAGGGCCAGCGGGCTGAGCAGGTCGACTTCCGGCAGTTGCTGGTCGTGGGCGGCGCCCGCCATCGCGCCGTGTGCGCTGGGCTGGGATGCCTGGGCGGCCTGCGCCGTGGGTTGGGCACTATCCGGCTTCATGTTTGCCTCCGGTGATCAACAAGATTGAATCTGGAAAGGAACCGGGAACATGCGCGCTCGGTTCGTGTCGTCCGCGATGTATCGCCGCCCTCCCCGCGTCCGCAGCCCTCGCCTGCCGAACGCGGGGCGACGGGCGCGCCCGGACGGAGCGGCCCGGCGGACTCAGTAACCCCTGCGGCGCTTGCGCAAGGCCATGATGCCGCCCACCACGGCAGTGGTGATCAGCGCCTTGCGCACCAGCCCAGCCGGGTTGTAGCGCAGCTCGGAGCGGATACCCATTTCTCCGAGCACGTTGGGCACATGACCGTGCGCCAGGTCGTCGACGATGCCCTCGACCATGTTGACGCGGTCGGCGGCGATCAGCATCAGCCAGTGGCGCAGATCGTTCTCCGGCAGCTTGTAGGCCAGGCGCCTGATCGCGCCCGACAGCCACTTGGGCGGCTGGGCCGTGCCGAAGATCGGGGTGATGCCCGGCCGCTCCGGCGAGCAGAACACTTCGACGGTCTGCGCCTGCTGCACCGGCTGTCCCTCGGGCACGTGGATGAAGCGTGGCGGCGTGCGCTCCATCGGCACGGCCGGCCGGTTCTTCTTGTCGAGGTCCGAGCCCCAGCCGGGGATGGCCCGCAGCGTTTCGATGGGCGGACTGTGCCGGTTCAGGTCGTAGTCGAGCTGGCGCTCGTAGTCCACGTGGCCGTGGTGATGCGGGTGGCGCCGCTGCTCGGCCAGGTCGCGGCGGGCGATTTCGGTGTCCATGGCTGCTCCTTCAATGGATGATGCTGGTCGCCATCGCTCGCGCCGAGCCTGCGCGCGGAGGGATCAGTACGGGTTTGATGCAGTTGTCGTACTTGCTCGAGAAGATGTGGTAAGCGTCCGACACCTCCTCCAACGGCACCCGGTGGGTGATGATTTCCTTCGGGTTCAGGTGCCCCTGGCGGATGTGCTCGATCAGGTGCGGCACGTGGCGCTTGACGGCGGCCTGGTTCATGCGCATCGTGATGCCCTTGTTCAGTGCGTTACCGATCGGGACGGCGTTGAAGGTCGGCCCGTAGACGCCGACGATCGACACGTTGCAGCCCTTGCGCACCGAGTTGATGGCCCAAAACAGCGCGGTCGCCGCGCCCGCCTGCAGCATGGTCCAGCGCCCGGTGAGGGTCTGCGCCAGGCTGCCCGACGCCTCGCAGCCGACGGCATCGATGCATACGTCGGCGCCGAGCCAGTCGGTCATCTTCTTGATGTGCAGGGCCACGTCGCCCACCTCGCGGAAATCGATGACTTCGCAGCGGGCGTAGCGCTTGACAAACTCCAGGCGGTAGTCGATGTGGTCGACCACGATGACGCGGCCGGCGCCGAACAGCCAGGCGGACTTGGCGGCGAAGATGCCGACTGGCCCGGCGCCGAACACCACCACGGTGTCGCCTTGCTGGATGTCGCCCATCTCCGCGGCCTGGTAGCCGGTCGGCAGCGCGTCCGTCAGCAACACGGCGTCGTCGTCCACGATGTCGTCCGGGATCTTGTACGGCCCCACGTCGCCCATCGGCACGCGGACGAACTCCGCCTGGCCGCCGTCGTAGCCGCCGGTGGTGTGCGAGTAACCGTAGATGCCGCCCACCGCCGTCGCTTCCGGGTTGGTGTTGTGGCAGTTGCTGTACAACTCTTTCTGGCAGAAGAAGCAGGAGCCGCAGAACAGGTTGAACGGCACCAGCACGCGGTCGCCCGGCTTGAGCGTCTCGACCGCCGAGCCGACCTCCTCGACGCTGCCGACGAATTCATGGCCGAAGGTGTGCCCGATACGCGTGTCGGGCACCAGGCCGTGGTACAGGTGCAAGTCCGAGCCGCAGATGCAGGCGCGTGTCACGCGGACGATGGCGTCGCCCGGGTGTTCGATCACTGGGTCCGGCTTTTGCGAAGCGCGGATCCGGTATGGTCCGCGGAAATTAGTCGCTAGCATAAAAACCTCCTGACAAGATTGCTCCCGCACTCCGACAGCGGCCGCCATCGGACCGAAAAAGTAGGAGACCACCGATGGCGCTACGGTCGTTATCGAAGTGCGGGCCTTACTGGCAAATCAGTGTGCGGCGCCCTCAGGAACCCGGATGCAGGATCACCTTGGTCCAACCGTGCTCGCGCCCGTCGAAGTGCTTGTAGGCGTCCGGGGCCTGGTCCAGTTTCAGCTCGTGAGAGACGATGAACGAGGGCTTGGCGCGGCCGGCGTGGATCAGGTCTCGCAGTTGCCGGCTGTAGGCCTTGACCGGGCACTGGCCGGTGCCGACGCGCTGCCCCTTGAACCAGAGCATGCCCCAGTCGAGCGCGATCTTCCCCTCTTTCTCCAGCGCGTCAGGACCGTTCGGGTCCTGTGGAACGAACACCCCGACCACCCCGATCCCGCCGGTGAACTTGACGGAGTTGACCAGGTTGTTCATCGTGAGGTTCGGGCGCTCCTGGCGGTGGTGATGGTGGTCGTGGCACTGGTAGCCGACGCATTCGCAACCCACGTCCGCGCCCCGCCCATGGGTCAGGTCCATGACCCGCTGCACCGGGTCCTCTTTTGAATAATCGATGGCGATCGCGCCGATCGACTCGGCCAGCTTGAGCCGGTCGGCATGGCAGTCGACCACCATCACGCTGCAGGCCCCCTTGATCATCGCCGAGTGCGCGGCCATCAGGCCCACCGGCCCGGCGCCATAGATGACCACCGCATCCCCGGGCTTCATGCCGGCCAGTTCGGTCGCGTGCCAGCCGGTCGGGAAAATGTCGGCGCACATCACGTAGTCGGCCTGCTTCTGCTCGGCGTCCGGCGGCAGCTTCAGGCACATGAAGTCGGCCCAGGGCACGCGCAGGTACTCCGCCTGGCCGCCCTGCCAGGGGCCCATGTCGGCAAAGCCGAAGGCGCCGCCGGCCATGCCCGGCTGGTTCGCATTCAGGCAGTAGTTGGTCAGGCCGCGCTCGCAGTTCTTGCAGTGGCCGCAGCTGACATTGAAGGGCATGCACACCCAGTCGCCGGGCTTGAGCCGCTCGACCGCCGGCCCGACTTCCACCACCACGCCGAGGTTCTCGTGGCCGAAGACGCTGCCCAGTTCGAAATCGGTCCGCCCCTCGTACATGTGCAGGTCGGAGCCGCAGATATTGGTGCTGGTAATTTTGACGATGGCATCTGTCGGACGTTCGATCTTGGGATCCGGCACGTCTTCGACAGCTACCTGGTTGGGTCCTCGATAGACAACTGCTTTCATATTCTGCTCCTAGTATCCACCTGGATGCAGCCCGCCCCGCGTGACAGGACACGCCTGCCCCCGGCAGTTGTTGATGAAACCGCGGGAAGCCCGTGGCCGCCTCTACCACCACCGGAGCATCGACGCGCCGAGGAGGTATCCACTCACAGTGATCGCGGGACTTCAGATAACAAGGGCCTCGTTCACATCTTTTTCTTTATCGACCTGGCCAACCGAATAGCTTGCGCGGCGCCCCTCCCCGCAACGTTCTTGAACATGCGGCGCGGGTGCAACGCGCCGGTCCGGGAGCCTACCCGGGTCGGGATGTGCGCCTACACATGGATCGCGTTTACCGTGCCAGAATGGGCGTCCAGCTAGTCCGGGCAGTCGTTGTCAGAAAGGAAGCGTCATGCGAATCGCACCCATGTTTCTCGCACTCGTCTTTGCGGGAGCCGGCCTGTCTTCCGGGCCCGCGCCGGCGCAAACCCAGACGGCACAGGGGGCCCAAGAGGTCCAATCGACGCATCGCCGCGCCGATAACGTGCTGCAGCAGGCGGCCCAGTTCGAACACCAGGTCACCGGCGTGACCGTCAGCGAACGCGGCCGCATCTTCGTGAATTTTCCACGCTGGACGGAAGACTCGCCGGTCTCGGTCGCCGAAGTCATGAAGGACGGCAGCTTGCGTCCTTATCCCGACGACCGATGGAATGCCTGGCGCAACGTCCGGCGCGACGAGCTCGATCCAGCGGATCACTGGGTCTGCGTGCAGAGCGTGGTGGCCGATGGCCGCGGCAGTGTCTGGGTGGTCGACCCCGCCGCCCCGGCCGTGGACGGCCTCGTGCCCGGCGGGCCGAAACTGGTGCGCATCGATCTCGCCACCGACCGGGTGGCCCAGGTGATCCGCTTCGACCAGGATGTCGCGATTCCCGGCTCCTACCTGAACGACGTGCGCTTCTCGAAGGACGGCAGATATGCCTACCTGACGGACGCCGGACAGCGCGGCGCCCTGGTCGTGGTCGACCTGGCCGCTGGCCGCGCACGCCGGGTGCTGGACGGTCATCCGTCGACCCAGCCGGAAAAAGGCGTCGTGGTGCGCACCGACGGCAAACCGCTGCGCTATCCGGACGGACGCCCGGTGCTGTTCGCCGCCGACAGCATCGCCCTCTCGTCCGACGGCGCCTGGCTGTACTGGAAGCCGCTCACCGGCACCACCCTGTACCGGATCCGGACCGCGGCGCTCGTGCGGGGCCTGGCCGGGGAGGATGTCTCCTCCCAGGTTCAGCCCTACGGCAGGGTCGGGCCCACGGACGGGCTCTGGATCGACCGTCGCACGGGAACCGACGGCGATACGTTGTATCTCACATCCATCGAGGACAACGCCGTCAAGGCGCGCGACCTGGCCCAGGGCCCGGCCGGCGGACTGCGCACCGTGGTGCAGGATCCGCGGCTGCGCTGGCCCGACACCTTCAGCCAGGGACCGGACGGCAGCCTGTACGTGACCAACTCGCGCATCCAGGACTCGGCTTTCTTCAACCGGGACGCGCCACTGGCCCTGCCGACGCAGCTATGGCGCCTGCGGCGGCCAGGAGATTGAGGTCCTGTTCGGCGTCCAATACACAAGGGAGATCGATCATGGCAAGCGGTATCGGTAATGAGCAACAAGGCAGGTCATCGCGGCACGGCCGCTCTTCCGCGGGCGCCCTGGGCAGTGGACCGGTGCAGGACATTGGCTGGGTTCCCCTCGCGCTCGGGGCCGCAGCCATCCTGGCCGGTCTCGGCGGCCGCAGGAAAGGCGCCGCGGCGCTCGCCGTGACCGCTGTCGCCGGC
>DOUW01000314.1:9149-9988 GCA_003520365.1 Massilia sp. | reverse complement strand
GTGCGGGAGGCGGCACAGGCGGCGCGCATGGCCAGCCATTGCCGGCCGGCCGCGCTGTCATGATGCCTTAATTGCACCATTTCCGGTCGCACGACTCGCAAGGCGCGGCGGCGAGGCGCGTGGCTTTTCCGCGCTGTTTACTCGCTCCCGTCGTCCGGCTGCTGTGCCGGGGCGATGCGGATGCCGCGCCGCGCCGCGCCAGCGCTTCGCGCAGCAGGAACTCGATCTCGGCGTTCACGCTGCGCAGGTCGTTGGCGGCCAGGCGCTGCAACTGCTCCCACAGGGAGGGATCGATGCGCAGCGGGTAGGACTTTTTTCCAGGACTTGCCACTTCGTGTCGCCTCGCTTGTGTCGATGATCAGTTATACAGGGTGCCGGCGTTGACGATGGGCTGCGTCTCGCGGTCCGAGCACAATACCACCAGCAGGTTGCTGACCATGGACGCCTTGCGTTCCGCGTCCAGTTCGACGATCTCGCGCTCCGCCAGTCCCTTCAGGGCTTCCTCCACCATGCCGACCGCGCCGCGCACGATCTGGGCCCGGGCGCTGATGATCGCCTGCGCCTGCTGGCGGCGCAGCATGACCTGCGCGATCTCGGGCGCGTAGGCCAGGTGGGTCAGCTTGGCGTCCACCGTCTCCACGCCTGCCGCCTCGAAACGGTCGGTCAGTTCGCTGCGCAGCGCCGCCGTCACCTCGGCCGCGCCGCCGCGCAGGGTCAGTTCGCCCGGCGCCAGGTCTTCGCCTTCGTCGTAGGCGTACTGCGCGGCCAGGTGGCGCAGGGCCGCTTCCGCCTGCACGCTCACATAGCGTTCGAAGCTGTCGACCTCGAACATCGCCTGC
>DOUW01000314.1:0-9044 GCA_003520365.1 Massilia sp. | reverse complement strand
GTGATGGTCTGGATGTTCAGGTTCCGTGCGCGGACGCTCAGGCGGTGCTTGCGGTACAGCGGGAAGGCCCAGCGCAGGCCTTCGCTGCGGTCGGTGCCGACGTAGCGGCCGAACAGGGTCAGCACCGCCGTTTCGTTCGGCTGCAGCATGTACAGGCCGCTGAAGGCGAGGATGCCCAGCACGACCAGCAGCACGCCCGGCAGCACCGCGCCGCCGCGCAGCAGCATGGCGCCGACGCCGATGGCGAGCAGGCCGGCGCCGGCGCCCAGGTAACCGTTCATCGACGAAAGCGCGGTTTCGTGCCGTTTGTTCATGGTCATTGCTGGTCTCCGAAGTGATCTAAAAGTGATATCGCTTTAAGATCAATTTTTCTATTCGTCAACAAAGAAATTGAACATCATTGCGTCCGGCGAACTTCGAATTGCCGTCTGCCGGTTCGTGTTCCGAGGCGACGTCGATGCATGCGGCATAAACGAGTGGATGAGGATCATGATCCTGCTCAAGCATTACTCCTGTGACCGCTTGTATCGTGACAAACATCCTTAACTTCCTGCTGGCAATTGACTCGCCAGGCATATGTTGGGGTAGGCCACCACGGAGCGCGCGACGACATGGACATGCGATTGGCGGAACAGGTGAGAACCGCGTTGGCGGAATTCTCCAGCACGAACCGGCTCTACGCGCTGACGGTGCAAGGCGCCAGCGGCGACCGCCTGGCTGGCGCACTGCTTGTCGAAGCCTTCAACGCCGACGACGAAATCCAGGCAATCGGCGCCCGCGACGTGATCGTCCTGTCGACAAGTATCCACATTGCCTGCGAAGAGCTGCTCGGCCGGCAGGCGGCGCTGGAAATCAGCCTGGCAGATGGTACGCGTACGCGCTTCGCAGGCGAGGTCAATCAGGTGGCGCTGCTGGGGAGCGATGGCGGCCTGGCGCGGTATCGGGTTCGCATCGTGCCCTGGATGTGGCGCCTTGGGGAGGTACGCAACAGCCGCGTATGGCAGGACAAGACCATCATCGAGATCGTCGATGCGGTATTTGCGGCCTATCTGCCGCTGGCTAAATGGCGCTGGAGCGACGACGCCACGGCATTCATGGGCAATGCGCTGCCGCGCAACTACTGTTGCCAGTACCGTGAGTCCGATCTCGATTTCGTGTTGCGCCTGCTGTGCGAAGAGGGACTGTGCTGGCGCTTCGAGCAGACCGGCGATGGGCCGTGCACCGTCCTGTTCGCCGACAGCAGCCTGCGCAGCGCGGTGCCGCAAGACGAGAGCAGCGCACGCAACGCCGGCGTGCGCTACCACGGCGCGCGGGCGGTCGAGCATGCCGATACGGTCCAGGCGATGATCGCCATGCGGCGCCTGCATGCCTCGCTGGCGACCCTGCTCGGTTACGACCACGGGTCCAGGCAGGTTGTCGCAGCCAGCTCTCCCACCCTTCTCAAGCAAAAGGCCAAACTACCGCGGTCCGAGGTGTTCGATGTGCCGGGTCGGCATGCGACCGCGAACCGCGCGCAGGCGCAGCGCCATGCCGACCTCTGGATGCAGTCGCGGGAAGCGCGCAGCGAGCTATGGCGTGGCCGCGGTACCGTACGCACGCTGCGCGCCGGGACCAGGCTGAACCTGACCGGGATGCCCTTGCGACAAATGCGCGAAGCGGCGAGCTTCACCATATTGCGTATACGGAGCGTCGGCGTGAACAACTTGCCGGCGCGGGCGCAGCAGGGGCTGGCCGAGCTGTTCGGACCTATTCCTGAATTGCTGGCAGAGGTCGCGCAGGGGGATTGGCCCGATGACTTCGCTCAGGCAATCAGCCAGGCGCAGGAAAGCGGCTACGCGAACTGTTTCGAAGCCATTCCTTCCGCGCTGACCTGGCGCCCGGAACTGCCGGGCAGCGATGGACGCAGCCGTTCGAAGCCGACCGCACACGGAGCGCAAAGCGCCATCGTGATCGGTCCGGATGGCCGGGAGACCCCGAACGGCACCGATGAACTCTATTGCGACAGGCTGGGCCGGGTCCGGATCCGGTTGCACTGGCAGGACAGCGGCGTTGCGTCGTGCTGGGTGCGCGTTGCGCAGCGCTCGGCAGGCGGCGGCATGGGCAGCCAGTTCCTGCCTCGCATTGGGCAGGAAGTACTCGTCCAGTTTCTCGACAATGACATCGACCAGCCGATCATCGTTGGTGCCATGTACAACGGCCGGGGGGAGGGCGGCGTCGTTCCCACGCCGGGCGGACAGGTGACGGCAGCCAGGGACGTGGATTGCTTCCAGTCGGCCCACGACCATGCGCCCTCCGCGCAAGGCAACCTTGCCGGCGGCAACAGTCCCGTCTGGCATGGCGCTTCGGCCGACAGCGCGGGGCATCGCAATGGCGCGGCGCAGTGGGGCGTGCGCAGCAAGGAATTTGGCGGCTCGGGCTACAACCAGCTGCTGTTCGACGATACCGATGGGCAGGGACGGGTCCAGCTCAAGTGCAGTCACGCCGCATCCGAACTCAATCTCGGACACCTGATCCACGCGGCCGATAATTACCGGGGCAGTTTTCGCGGACTTGGCGCCGAACTGCGTACCGATGCCTATGGCGCGGTGCGGGCCGGAGCGGGCATGCTGGTCACCAGCTATCCGCTGCAGCATGACCTGGCCGCGCGCGGCCCTGTTGGCGAGAATGCGGCCGGCATTGCCATGCTGACGCAGGCAACCAGGCTTGCCGGGGCGCTGCACGCCGCGACATTGAGCCATCAAACGGTTGGGCTGGCATCGCATGCTGGCGCCAATGAACGCGATGCGAGCGTGCTGGATAAAAAGGCTGCTCCCCTGAAATCGATCGTTACCGCGGTGTCCGGCATGGTCGGCTCCGCGTCGCTCGATGCTGCCCAGGTGGACGCGGCAAACAGGAATACCAATCCGGGCACCGGGACGCTGCCGCATTTCACCGATCCTGTCATCGCCATCGCCGCCAGGGACGGCCTGGGTATCAATGCGGGACAAAGCCTGCAACTGGCAAACGGCGAAACGTCCACCTTGATGAGTGGGCAGGACATGCAGTTCGTCGCAGGCGGGCAGATGCGCGTGCATACCGGCCAGGCAATCGGTGTGCTGGGCGGCGCAGTCAAGGCGGGCGTGGGCGGTCTCGGGCTGCAACTGATCGCGGCAAAGGACGCCATCGACATCCAGGCGCAAGCCGACGCCTTGACGGTACAGGCCCGGGACGAGATCGACATCATCAGCGCGAACGCACACATCGATTGGGCCGCTGCGAAAAGGATCAGTCTCTCGACTGCCGGCGGCGCGAATATCACGATCGCGGACGGGAACATTACCGTGCAATGCCCGGGCAAGATCGTTGTGCATGCAGGTAAGAAAAGCTTCCTGGATCCCGACAAACTCGCCTATCCGATGCCGCCACTGCCGCGCAGCATCTGTGTCGAGTGCCTGAAGAAGGCGCTCGCGGCCGGATCGGCATTCACCATGGCGCAATAGCATGTACATCGACGCTTACGGCGACGACTGGTTCGACACCATACAGTCGCGCATCGACCAGCTGCCTTCGACCGTCCGCTCCTATCTGCTGATCGACGGCGCCTTCGTTCCCGGCCTGCACAGGCATGGCAGGTTCGAACGCAAGGCGCTCCTCTTCGAATCGCTTCCGGCGTGCACCGAGGCGACGAAGGACGTGTCGCCGTTCCTGATCCCTGTCGACGGTATCGACAAAACGATGCGCAGGCTGCTGGAACGATGCAAGCGCTGGCCGATGGTGAGCCTGATCGACACTTCGGAACCGCTCGAAGCGCTATCGAAGCGGCTCGCCGCCTGGTGCATTGTCGAGGCCGATGGGCAGCGCTTCAACTTCCGCTTCCCCGACACCCGGCGCCTGCCCGGTATTCATCGCGCGCTGAATGCGACGCAACGCGCGCAATTGTTGGGCCCGACGGTGCGCTGGTCGTATGTGGCGCGCGACGGCCGCTGGGCCGAGTTGCCGGTCGAGCCCGTTGCCAGCGACATCGCGACGAATCCAGTGCTCGACCCACGACAGTTTGCGGCGCTGGTCGACGATAGCCGGATCGATGAGCTGTCGAGCCTGCTTAGCAGCCGGGGGCGGGCGGTCTACAGCCAGCCATCGAGAAGCCATGCACTCCTGGCAGGAGCATTCCGTATTGCCGGTCATGCCGGGCTTGCCGACGCTGAAGTGCTCGACTGGTGCGAGTGGTGCTGGGTGCATGACCGGCTGCTGGACGAGGCATCGGCGGAGCCGGCGCTGACGGCCTGGCGTAGCGAGGCATCATGAGAGGAGCCCCCATGTCCGCACTGTTTTCACCCCGTTACCTGGCCTGTTTCCTATTGCTTGGTGTGCTGGCGCTTGGTGCGTGCCAAAAGCCCGCAGCTGATGTCGACGTGAATATCCATGGCGTGAACTACGCCGGCGATGCGTTCAGCTATTACGTCATCGATCCGGCGAAACCGACAAGCGGCGCCGGCGGAGAATTGATCAATGCCTTCGAGGCAGGCGGCATGACCTGCTGCTTCACGCTGCCGAAAGTATGGCGGCCGGGAATCAAGGTGCGGATCGATACGACGCACTGGTTGCCAAAGCGGCCCGACAACAGTCTGCCGGAGGTGAAGGAGACCCATCTTGTCGAGGTGCCCCGGTATGCGGACGGGCAGTCGGGGGAACTTTGGGTATTGCGGGCGGCGGACGGTAGCGTGAGCGTCGTTTCGAGCGACTTTCAGCCAGACCATGAGAAGTGGCCGGGCACGGTGAAAGGATGGCCTGTGCCTTCGTTGGAATATCAGCGTGGAAGGTGGGAGTTACACCGAAAGCACAAGGAAGACTTTGTACGGGCTTATATCGCTTTACTAGAAGAATTGGAAAAATCACCAAGTACAGGGGTGGTAAAAGCTTGGGAAACTTCGAGACAATATGACCCTTCAAGTCTGAACGGTTTCTCGGGTCCGAATGATCCTCGATATCTTGCCGCGCTTAAGAAGGAGTATGCGGAAGGGCTGGAAGAATCTCAACGAGAACTGAAGAGCTTCGAGGAAACAAGACCATGACTTTTATGCTTTCTCCTCAAGTTGCTGAGTCTTTTATATCTGGTGATGCCTTCGATAAGTTTTTTGATGGCACCCAAGTTAAAATTATCAAGGAGCTCGAAAAACGCGAACAAGTCTCCGTTTCCCCGCCCGGGGCGTCTTGCCGTGGAAATCTATTCTTCGGCTTCTTCTTCGACGGCACCAAAAACAACTACATAAAAGCTGAAGCCGGCAAGAACCATTCAAACGTCGCCCGGCTCTACGACTGTTACCCAGGCAAAAGCGTTCCTGGCGTGCTCCCAAAGTCCACCGACTGGACGTACAGGGCGGAAAACTACACTCACTTCTACAAAGTCTATATCCCCGGCGTGTCCTCGCCCTTCCCGCAGGTCGGCGACACCGGCGAGGGTAACGACGAACGATTCGGCGGCGCCGGTGGCGCCCTTGGCGAACGCCGCATCATCTGGGCCCTGGTCCAGGCCATCAACAACGTGCACCGCTATTTCCTGTCCGAGCCCCTCGTGCGCCAGGACGAATTGAACGAGTTGTACCGCTGGGTGTTCCTCAACAAGCATTCGCGCAGGCGCATGGTCGATGACGGCTGGTGGCGTGGGATGCTTCCGGGCGACGACATCAACGGCATCGCGCGGCGGCGTTTCGAGGGACTGCTCAAGCGTCTCCACAAGGCGCTCTCGCAGCATTGGCCGAACGAGAAGACCGGCAGGCCGGCCAAGATCGATCCCGGCATCGTGAAGACTATCTACATCTCGGTGTTCGGATTTTCGCGCGGCGCCACGCAGGCCCGCGCTTTCGTCAACTGGCTGCAATCGCTGTGCAAGCTCGATGCCCAGCTACGGGGGAAATCCGGCATGTCCCTGGGCGGCTTTCCTGTCCAGTTCGACTTTCTTGGCGTGTTCGATACCGTCGCCTCGGTCGGCGTGGCCAATACGGTCGGCTATTTCAACGGGCACGGCGCCTGGGCCGATACCGAGGAAAGTCTGCGCGTCCCCGACGACGTGAAATGCCTGCACTTGGTCGCAGCGCACGAGCTGCGCCGCAGTTTTCCTGTCGATTCCATCTCGGTCGGCGGCAATCTGCCTGCCGGCGCCCAGGAAGTCGTCGTTCCCGGCGTCCATTCGGACATCGGTTGCGGTTATTGCCCGCGCGAGCAGGGACGGGGTACCGATCCGAACGGGGACGATATGCTGGCGCGCATCCCCCTGCTCATGATGTACAAGGCGGCGCGCCTGAGCGGCGTGCCGCTCAAGCTGGAATTGGCGGCTCCCATCTCACAGGCCAGGTTCGCGCTCAAGCCGGAGGCGATCAAGGCATTCAACGCGTATATCGCCTCGTGCCGCGAAACGAAGGGAGAGCTGCACCGCATCATGCGCGAACAGGCGCGCAAGCAGATCGAATGGCGGCTCGCGCGTCGCGTCGGCGGCAACACACCGATTCAAAAGACCGCCAGTTTCGGGCGCGCCGCCACCTTCGACCAGAACGATTTGCATAGTGCAGCTGTCGAGTTCGAAGACGAGATCCGGGCCTTCGAGAAGTGGTTGAAAGAGAAGGGCGCCGGATTCCGGCCGGCTCCCCAGAAAAGGGGATTCGATAACGCGTATTTGAAAGAATGGGAAGAGATCGCGACGTGGTGGCAAAAGGGGCCGCGGCCCAGCGAGGAGGTCCTGCAGTTTTTCGACAATTATGTGCACGACTCACGCGCATGGTTCAAGCTCGACGGCTCGCCGGACAGCGAGGAAAGAATGCATGCGACGCTCGTGAAATGGGGGGAGTGGTGCAGCGCTCCGCGTGCGGCCCTCGCCACGGTGGGCGGCAAGGCCGATTACAAGTCCGTCAGTCCCGCCGATCGCCTGACTGAAGATCAGCGCCGGGCCGCCGCGGAATATGCGCGAACACGGAAAATCCCGCGAATGATGACCTCAGGGCGCGAGCCGTTTGACGTCGGCGCCGCTGGTTATCTACGGTTCCGAAAAGTATATGGCGGCGACGATGCCGTCCTGCTGACCTCGGTGGATGCACCGCCCGATAGCGCGCTTTCCGGCATGCCAGGCGACGACGGCAAACGTCGGGCCTGATGCTGCGGTGCGGCAGGCTGCCGAGCAGCCTGCCGCCGGCTCCATGCATATCGCATATTCCACGAAATTCGTCATCCATTCCCGGTTTTCTGCAGCCTGTCACAAACGGCTGACATTGCTTTTCATCAAAGATAGATTAACAACGAGGAAATACTATCCGTCGATCCGCCCCGGCAGGACACGGCATCGCACCATCTATAACTAGGGAGAAGCAACGATGTTATCGATCAAGCAGCTCAACAAGACCTACGCCAACGGCGTCAAGGCCATCAACAATGTCAGCCTCGAGATCCCGAACGGCATGTTTGGCCTGCTGGGACCGAACGGCGCCGGCAAGTCCTCGCTCATGCGCACCATCGCGACGCTGCAGGATCCCGACAGCGGCAGCATCCATTTCCACGGCCTCGATGTCCTGCAGAACAAGGAAGGGCTGCTGCGCCAGCTCGGCTACCTGCCGCAGGACTTCGGTGTCTACCCGAAAGTCAGCGCGGAGCGGCTGCTGAACCACTTCGCCGTCCTCAAGGGCCTGACCGGCAAGGGCGAGCGCANNGGCGGCATGCGCCAGCGCTTCGGCATCGCCCAGGCCCTGCTCGGCGCGCCGCGCCTGGTGATCGTCGACGAGCCGACCGCCGGCCTCGACCCGGACGAACGCAACCGCTTCCTGAACCTGCTGGCCAAGATCGGCGAGCAGGTGGTCGTGATCCTGTCCACCCACATCGTCGAGGACGTGACCGACCTGTGCCCGCGCATGGCGATGATCGCCAGGGGCACGGTGCTGCTGCAGGGCGAACCCCAGGCCGCGATCGACACGCTCAAGAACCGCGTCTGGCGCCGCACGATCAGCCAGGAAGCGCTGGCGGAATACCAGGAACGCTTCAAAGTGCTGTCGACGCGCCTGGTGGCCGGCCGTCCACAGATCAACGTGTATGCCGAGTCGCAGCCGGACGACGGTTTCGTCAGCGTCGAGCCGGACCTGGAAGACGTCTACTTCCTCCAGATCCGCAACGCCGGCCGCGCCGCGCAAGCGGCCGCGCCGGCCGCATCGACCGACCACACGCCGGCGATGGCATAAGGGGCGGCCATGCTGAGAGAATTCTTCAAGTTCGAACTCGCTACCCAGTTGCGCCAGCCCCTGCTGTGGGTCTGCGCGCTGCTGTTCGGCGCGCTGGCCTTCGGCGCCACCACCACCGACGCGATCCAGGTCGGCGGCGCCATCGGCAACGTCAACCGCAACGCGCCGCTGGTCGTGGCCCAGCTGCTCGGCTCCTTCAGCCTGATCTCGATGTTCGTCGTCACCATCTTCATCGCCGGCACCGTGCTGCGCGACGCCGACGTCGGCATTTCCGACATGCTGTTCGCCACGCCGATGAAGAAGCACGACTACCTGGTCGGCCGCTTCGCCGCCGGCCTGGTGGCCTGCCTGTTCATCTTCGCCCTGATCGTCGCCGGTTCGATGCTCGGCCCGCTGATGCCCTGGGTCGACGCCCAGCGCGTCGGCCCCTTCCCGGGCAGCGCCTACCTGTGGTCCCTCGGCGTCATCGTGGTGCCCAACCTGTTCTTCATCGGCGCCGTGCTGATGCTGCTGGCCTCGACCACGCGCTCGATCATGCTGGTCTACGTCGGCGTGCTGGCCTTCTTCGTGCTGTGGATCGTGGCCGGCCGCTTCACCGCGGATATCGACAACGAGTGGATCGCCGTCCTGACCGACCCCTTCGGCATCCGCGCGCTGGGCCGCGCCACCCGCTATTTCTCCACCGCCGAGGCGAACGCGGGCCTGCCTGACTTCGCCGGCTACATCCTGGCCAACCGCGTGCTCTGGGCCGGCGTCGCGCTGGCGCTGTTCGGCCTGACCCTGGTCCTGTTCAAGCCGCAGCGCGCCGGCACCGGCAAGCGCCTGTTCGGCAAGGCCAGGATGCCGGCG
>DOUW01000315.1 GCA_003520365.1 Massilia sp. | reverse complement strand
GCCGCCGCCCGCAGCGCCGCCCGCCAGCCTGCCGGCCGCTCCCGCCGGCTAAGGGCCGCTCGATATTATTGCCTGGCAATCAATAATAACCAGGCGATTCATGAACCGGGGTCACGAATACCCGGTAGCCAGCCCCATCTGCCTGCCGCGCACGTGCGAAATCACCGCTCGCACCCGACCGTTTGCTGCGCTATCATGGACCGATCGAAACGCGCCCGGCCGGACGAGGGCGCACAACGGTCCAGGAGGGCGCGTTGAACCTGTCACCTTTGCCGCTTGCGGTCTTCGTGGTCGATGCCGAGGGCACGATCACGAGCTGGAACAAGGCTTGCGAAAAGCTGGCCGGCTACACGGCAGCCGACATCCGCCACCAGACGCTGGCCCGGATCGTCGCGTTCGATGACCCGGACGGCGCCGCCTTGCCGGTCGCGGCGCGCACCGATATCGAGTCCAGCGGCAGCCTGATCTGCGCCGACGGCAAGCGCCTGCCGGTACGGATCACGGTCGCGCCCCAGTCCTACGATCTGGACCTGCCCGGCAGCTTCAGCGTCATCATGATTCCCCGGAACGGCCACGGACCCTCGCGCTATTCGCTGATCCAGGACCTGCCGGTGGCCGACATCATCGAGGGCCTGCCCTGCGTGTTCTACGTGATCGACCAGAGCGGCCACCTGCTGCTGTGGAACCACCAGCTGGAAGAAGCGCTCGAAATGTCGAGCGAGGAACTGCCCACCACGAACGTCAAATACTTCTTCGACGAGAAGGAAAGGCCGGCGATCGTGGAGAAAATCCTCACCGCATTCGACAGGGGCGGCTCCGCGCACGAGGCCGAGCTGGTCGGCAAGCACGGCAAGCACGGCAAGCGTACCGCCTTCCTGTTCCACTGCGTCGCCACCAGCCTGGGCAGCCTGCCCTGCGTGTTCGGCACCGGGCTCGACATCACGGCGCGCAAGCAGAGCGAACAGGGAATGCGGGTACGCGAGCGGGCCATTTATTCCAGCGTCAACGCGATCGTCATCACCTGCTATACGGACGGCAGGAACCAGATCGAGTACGTGAATCCCGCCTTCGAGCAGATGACCGGCTACACCTTGGCCGAGATCAAGGGCCGCGACCCGCGCTTCATGCGCGTCGAAGGCTGCGACGTACACGAACACCAGCGCATCCACGACGCGCTGGAACGCCAGACCAGCGTGCGCTCGGTGCTGCGCAACCAGCGCAAGAACGGCGAGATCTTCTGGAACGACCTGCGCATCGATCCGGTGATCAATGTCGACGGCGAGGTGACGCATTTCGTGGCCGTCATGAACGACATCACCGAGGCCCGCCATTACGAGCGCCGCCTGCACCACCTGGCCCACCACGACCCGCTCACGGGGCTGGCTAACCGCACCCTGCTGCAGGACGAACTGAAGCGCGCGATCGAATTCGCGGTGGGCAACGAACTGCTGGGCGCGCTGGCCTTTCTCGACCTCGACAATTTCAAGTACATCAACGACAACTTCGGCCACGAAGCCGGCGACGTGGTGCTGCGCGAGATCGCCAGCCGCCTGCGCGCCAGCGTGCGCGAGGACGACACGGTCGCGCGCGTCGGCGGCGACGAATTCGTGCTGGTCATCCGCGACCAGCCGAGCACACAGCACGTGGCCGACCTGGTCGAGCGCATCCGCCGCAGCGTCGGCGCGCCGATCACCGTGGCCGGCAAGGAAATCCTGCCCGGCACCAGCATCGGCGTCAGCCTGTTTCCCCTGGACGGCGACAACGTCGACCGCGTGATGCGCGCCGCCGACGCCGCCATGTACCACGCCAAGAGCCTGGGCAAGAACAACTGCCAGTTCTATTCCACCGAACTGAACCAGGTCGTGCACCGGCACCTGCTGCTCGAGGCCAGCCTGAGCCGGGCGATCCGCAACGACGAACTGACCCTCGACTACCAGCCGAAAGTCGACCTGCGCACGGGCAAGGTGATCGGCGCCGAGGCCCTGGTGCGCTGGCGCCACCCGGAACACGGCCTGGTCTCGCCCGAGGAATTCATTCCCGTGGCCGAGGAAACCGGCCTCATCGTGCCGCTGGGCGAATGGGTGCTGGCGCAAGCCTGCGGCACCCTCAAGACCTTGCGCGCGCTGGGCATCGGCGACTTCGTCATCTCGATCAACCTGTCGGCGCGGCAGTTGCGCCAGCGCCAGTTCGCGCGCCACCTGGCCGAGGTGCTGGAAGGCCATGGCGTCGATCCGCGCATGCTGGAACTGGAAGTAACGGAAAGCCAGCTGATGGACCGCCCGCTGGAAGCGACCCAGGCGCTGGCCGAACTGAAGGCGCTGGGCGTGCGCCTGTCGATCGACGACTTCGGCACCGGCTACTCGAGCCTGAGCCAGCTGCAGAAATTCCCGGTCGACGTCATCAAGATCGACCGTTCCTTCCTCGACGGCGGCCCGGACGACAGCCATGCCGTGATCACCCGCGCCATCATCGCCCTCGGCCACAGCCTGAAGCTGGAGGTGATCGCCGAAGGCGTGGAAACGCAGGAACAACTCGCCTTCCTGCGCCAGCACGACTGCGACCAGATGCAGGGTTATTACTTCAGCCCGGCCCTGCCCCAGGACAAGCTGCAGGCCATGGTCTGCAGCGACGCACGCCTGCCTGGCTAGGCGCCCTCGTGCTTGCCATGACGCCGGTGGTGCGCCGGCGCCGCTTCGCGTCCCCCTCCGCTCGGCGCGGCAGTTGCCTGACTGTCGGAATTTCTTACAACTGTCGTTCGACGCCATGCGTTTCAACGACTAAGTTGTTGTTTTCTTACGATATTTTTCCTGCTGGCATTAATATTGCTAGTTGGTTACTCGTATTGCAAATAAACCTACTCCCTGGAGAGACAATGAACACCATCCTGAAACATGCCCTCCCTGCCTTGATGCTGGCCGC
Source organism: Massilia sp. (assembly GCA_003520365.1). Taxonomy (GTDB): domain Bacteria; phylum Pseudomonadota; class Gammaproteobacteria; order Burkholderiales; family Burkholderiaceae_D; genus Telluria; species Telluria haematophila. The sequence continues at coordinate 4,759 of DOUW01000315.1, read as the reverse complement.
CTGTACCTTCTCCGCCAATGCCGGCGTGATCACCCTGGGCAGCATCGACAAGAACTACGGCAGCGCACCGGGCCGCGGCGACAAGGCCAGCACCGGAGGCAAATCCTGCGACACCCTGAACAGCGCGTCGATCACGGTGCGCGATACGCAGACCGGCTGCACGCGCTTCAGCGACACCTTCGATTTCAGCCACCTGGACTACAAGCGCATCGACAGCCTGTCGCTGTCGCTGAGCTTCAGCCAGACCAACGACTACAACTACTTCCTGGGCTTCATTCCGGTCGCTGAAGACTGGCGCGTCATCATCGCCGACACGCCTTCGCACCGCACATCCAACCTGATGGACATGAACAACAAAAACGGCCAGACCACCCAGTTGTTCCATATCGACGCCAAGACCCACGCCGACGTCTTCACGAAGATTGCGCAGGATGGCAAGTTCTACCTGTGGTTCGGCGACGAGGCCTGGGGCTCGAACAACTTCAAGCTGAGCGCGGCCAGCCTGACGATCAATGGCACGCCGGTATCGGAACCGTCGAGCATCGCCCTGTTCGGCGTCGCCATGCTGGGCGCCGCCTATGCAAGGCGCCGCCGTGCAGTGAAGTAAGCAGGCAACTTCCTCGCAGGAAGCGAACAGGGCCGCGCCGGTTTTCCGGCAGCGGCCCTGTGTCTTTTCGCGCGACGCGCGCAGGCCTGTCGCGCTACTTGCGCGTCTCCGGCAGCAGCGCCGTCGCCAGTCCCAGCAGCGGCAGGAAGGACGTCAGGCCGTAGACCCAGACGATGCCGTTGTGATCCGCGAGCTGCCCCAGGCCGGCGGCGCCGATGCCGCCGATGCCGAACATCAAGCCGAACATCAGGCCCGACACCAGGCCCACGCGGCCGGGTACCGCTTCCTGGGCATAGACCACCAGCGCCGAGAAGGCCGAGGACATCACCAGGCCGACGATGCCGGCCAGGACCGCGGTCCAGAACAGGTTGGCGTACGGCAGCGCCAGCGCGAACGGCGCCACGCCCAGGAAGGAAATCCAGATCACGGCCTTGCGCCCGATGCGGTCGCCCACCGGGCCACCCGCGAAGGTGCCGATCGCCACCGACGCCAGGAACATGAACAGGAACAGCTGGCTCTGCTCGACGCTCAGGGCGAAGCGCTGGATCAGGTAGAAGGTGAAGTAGTTCGTGAACGAGGCGATGTAGACGAATTTGGCAAACATCAGCACGCAGATGACCGCCACCGCGCGGATCACCTCGGCGCGGCCCAGCCCGGCCTTCTGGTTGCGCGCCAGGCCTTTCAGCTGGGCGTGCCCGTGCGTCAGCGTCCAGCCGGTCAGGCGGAAAAGAACGGCGACGGCGACCAGCGCCGCCACCATGAACCAGGCGATCGCCGGCTGGCCGTGCGGGATCACGATGGCGGCCGCCAGCAGCGGGCCGATCGCCGAGCCGGAATTACCGCCGACCTGGAAGGCCGACTGCGCGGTGCCGAAGCGCCCGCCCGAGGCCATGCGCGCGACGCGCGAGGCTTCCGGGTGGAAGGTGGCGGAGCCGACGCCGATCACGGCCGACGCCAGCAGCAGCATCTCGAAGCTCCCGGCAAAGGCCAGCAGGGCGATGCCGAGCAGGGTCACCATCATCCCCGCCGGCAGCAGGTAGGGTTTCGGGTGCTTGTCGGTGTACAGGCCGACCCAGGGCTGCAGCAGCGAGGCCGTGACCTGGTAGGTCAGCCCGATCAGCCCGATCTCGCCGAAGCTGAGCGCAAACTGGCCTTTCAGCATCGGGTAGATCGCGGGCAGCATGGCCTGGATCATGTCGTTCAGGAAGTGCGCGAAGGCAGCCGTTCCGACGATGCCGGCAAAGAAGGTGGTGCCGGGTTGTCCGGCTGCCGGCGTCACGGTAGCGGCGGCGGCCGGGCTGTCGATGGAAGTCCTGGTGGTCATGGGGCGACGGTGTTGCGTACCTATTGCGTACGTATTGCGGGAAAGACGAAAGCTGCGGGCAGGCAGCGCCAGCCCGCCAGTGTAGGCGCGCCGGTCAAGGCCGTCTCGCGCTCATCTGCCAAAAGGTGTAGAGTTCCTGCCATGGCGACACCCTTGAAAAACCGGCACCAGGACTTCCACGACCTTCCGCGGCCACTGGTCGCCATGGAAAACACCCTGCCTGCCGGGACGGTGACCGGCTGGCATTCCCACCCGCGCGGCCAGCTGCTGTACGCGATCAAGGGCGTCATGATCGTGCATTCGGACGCCGGCTCCTGGGTCGTGCCCCCGAGCCGCGCCTTGTGGATTGTGGCCGGCCTGCGCCACAACGTCATCATGTCCGGCGACGTCGAGATGCGCACCGCCTACATCGATGCGCAGGCGGCGCCCGGCCTGCCCCGGCAGACCTGCGTCATCAACGTCTCGCCGCTGCTGCGCGAACTGATGGTGGAAGCGGTGCGCATCCCGCTCGACCGCGACCTCGGCGCGCGCGAAGAACGCCTGGTCGGCCTGCTGCTCGACGAGCTGAGCGTCTCGAGCGCGATCCCCCTGCACTTGCCGATGCCGTTTGACACCCGGCTCAAGTCGCTCTGCCAGTCCCTGATCGACCAGCCCGGCAACCCGGCGCAGGTGCGCGACTGGGCCGCCGCGCTCGGCATGGGAGAGCGGACGCTGCACCGCCTGTTCTCGCAGGAGACCGGCATGACTTTCGCGCGCTGGCGCGAGCAGGCCCGGCTGCTGTCGGCGCTCGAGCAGCTGGCCCAGGGCAGGAAGGGCATCGACGTGGCCTTCGGCTGCGGGTATGCCAGCCAGAGCGCCTTCGCCGCGATGTTCCGGCGCCACTTCGGGGTGCCGCCGTCGAACTTCTACCGGTAGGTTGGCCTGTTCCTCTCTAATCGTCGAAACCGCGCCTGGCGCGGCGGCGCGCGAGGTACACGCCCAGCATGGCCAGGGGCGAATAGAACAGGCCGGCAGCCAGCATCAGTTCGACGGGCGCCTGTGCAGCCGACGTGTCGCTCATGGAGGCCATCACCAGGCGCACCACGAGGTAGACGGCGGCGCTGAAAGGCAGGCACAACAGGTAGGTGCCGCGCCCGGTCGGGACGAAGTGGCCCAGGGCGTGTCCGGTCAGGATCGCCGCCAGCAGATAGATCATCGCGTTTCCTTTTCAAGGGGTGGAGGAAGGGCGTTGCAGGCCAACGCCGCACGTCGCTCGTCGAGCCAGCCCATGGTAGGGAGCGCGGCGGCGCGCTCCACGCGCTGCGTCAAGGTGCGCGGGAAGCGTGGGGCGGCGTTACGCGAATGCCACGGCGGCGCCGGAACGCGTACGCGGGCCGCATCGAAGCAGCGAGTGCGGCGTGTCGGCGAGCGCGACTGGAGTCAGACGGGATTACCTTCGCCAGAGCTGATGGCGCGCCTTGGCGCGGAGCGACGACTTTCGGCAAACTCATCTGGAAGTAAAGCAACATACACCGTACACTTTCTTTCGCAAGGGATTGCGACCGGCCAGAAGCGGCCGTTCGGACTCTGAATATCAAAAATGAGGTATCCAATGCTGAAATTACCTGATCTCGACGAACAAATCGATCTATGCGCTCTAACTGGAAGACTAGATAGGACTTATCGCTATAAGGGAACTATCTGCCCGAAGGTCGCGCTGGACGGCCATATAGCAATTCAGCACTCGGGATATACCCTCATCGATTTGGATTTAGAAGATGCTCAGGAGTATCTTAAAGAAGCGTTCAGATTGAAGGGTGAACGAACGTCTATACCTCCGCCAAACGCAAAACTCCACGATGAATTTGTGCTGCCGACTGAAGGCCCTGTACCAAGAGTCATCAAGGCGCTATGGATCAGCGCAGTCATAATTTACGCAAAGTGTTTTGCGGAAGCCAAAGGGCGCAGGGTAAAACTAGAGAAAAGCGTGATTCCGGCACATATGCGCGCTTGTCATGACAAGATAATAAAATATCGCAATACTATTGTTGCGCACGCAGGTGAAGGAAACTTGGAAAGCGCGCTTCCAGAACTCGTGATTGGCCCTAGACCGGAGCCCTTCTATTGGATTAAGAGCAATGTCAAAAGAGTTGAGTTCGTAGATGATCGCAACGAAAGAGTTACTTTTCAAGATCTCGTTAAAGCAGTCCACAAGCACGTGATTGAGAAGCGAGAACAGCACGTGCGCAGGCTACTTGAGGACGTTAAGAAAACCCCTCTAGATACTTGGTATGCTCGCGCAATACTAAGCCCGGTAGACAAGATTGAAAGCGCCTAACAAAAACCCCGTAGTTGCTCAGCAAGCAACAGCCGGGTAGACTGGGCCGCGCCGACCGATTGAATACGCAGCCAAAAGCGGACGTTCTCGGCCGTCGAAGTAGTCACCAGTGGAGTTAGGTATGCACTTTACCTTTTTGCTCTTTTTAGGCTTCATTCTTTGCGCTGTCATTAGCCCATTGGTAGCGGTAGGAGTCATGTGGGCACTGTGCACGGAACGATGGCGCTACGCCGGAAGGCGGGTCGGCAAGATGGGGGTGATCTTTGCAGCGATTTCTATCGCCACGTATTTCAGTCTCAACGCGCTGCTAGGAGATGCCGCTCCCGTTCGACCAATATCCATTGCAATCGCTGGCGGAGGCGGTTTCACAGTCGGGGCGGCGGGTATTTGGGCATGGATATGGATCAGGAGCCGCAAGGGTCTGGCGACAGCCGATTAAGGTCTGCTTCGGGTCGTAAGCGGACGCTACCGGACGTCCGCAACCGGTCCAGGCTGTGTAAAAACGCGAAAG
>DOUW01000479.1 GCA_003520365.1 Massilia sp. | reverse complement strand
GTTCCCGCCGCCCCTAGCCAGCCAGGCGCCGTGCCGAACGACGCAGCCGGCCAGCCCGCTGCCCCGGCGCCTGCGCGCACCGAGCGCATCACCATCACCACCGACGTGGTGAAGGCCGAGATCGACACCCTGGGCGGCGTGATCCGCCGCCTCGAGCTGCTGCAGTACCCGGACCACTTCGACAAGACGAAGAACCAGGTGCTGTTCAACGTCTCGGGCAACAACGTCTACCTGGGCCAGACCGGCCTGACCGGCGGCGTCATGCCGAACCACGCCACGCCTTTCGTGGCGCGTCCGGGCGTGCGCACCATCGACGGCAACAACCAGGTGCAGCTCGTCCTCGAAGCCGAGCAGGGCGGCGTGAAGCTGACCAAGACCCTCACCTTCAAGCGCGGCGACTACGTGATCGACGTGCGCCACGACGTGACCAACCTGACCGCGGCGCCGATCCAGCCTGCGCTCTACCTGCAGCTGCAGCACGACGGCAACAAGCCGCCGGGCGACTCCTGGTTCACCCCGAGCTTCACCGGCCCGACCCTGTGGACCCCGGAAGACAAGTACCAGAAGCTGAGCTTCGAGAACATCGAGAAGAACAAGGCCGAGCACTCGACCAAGGCCAACGGCGGCTGGGTCGCGATCTCGCAGCACTTCTTCGTGTCGGCTTTCATCCCGGCCGATAACACCCCGCGCGACATCTTCACCAAGAAAATTGCGACCAACCTGTACGCGATCGGCACCGTCCAGCCGCTGGGCAGCGTGGCGCCGGGCGCGACCGTCTCGAATACCGCGCGCCTGTACTCGGGCCCGCAGGACGAGAAGAAGCTCGAGACCATCACCCCGGGCCTGGAACTGGTCAAGGACTACGGCATGTTCGCGATCATCGCCAAGCCGCTGTTCTGGATCATGGACCACATCCACCAGCTGCTGGGCAACTGGGGCTGGACCATCATTGCCTTCACGATCCTGATCAAGCTGGCCTTCTTCCCGCTGTCGGCCGCCGGCTACCGCAGCATGGCGAAGATGCGCGTGGTGACGCCGAAGATGCAGGCGATCCGCGAGCGCTACAAGAACGACCCGGCCAAGATGCAGCAGGCCACCATGGAGCTGTACAAGTCGGAGAAGATCAACCCGCTGGGCGGCTGCCTGCCGATCNNGCAGATGCCGGTGTTCCTGGCCCTCTACTACGTGCTGCAGGCCTCGGTCGAGATGCGCGGCGCGCCGTGGATCGGCTGGATCACCGACCTGACCCAGCCCGACCCGTGGTTCATCCTGCCGGTGCTGTACGCGATCTCGATGTTCGTCACCGCCAAGCTGAACCCGCAGCCGGCCGACCCGATGCAGGCGAAGATGATGCTGTTCATGCCGCTGGCGTTCTCGGTCATGTTCGTGTTCTTCCCGTCGGGCCTGGTCCTGTACTGGGTGGTCAACAACCTGGTGTCGATCGCGCAGCAGTGGGTCATCACCAAGAAGTTCGAGCCGAAGAAGTAATCCATTTCTGCTTCAGCAAAAGCCCGTGGAAAACCACGGGCTTTTTTTATCATCTACAATTTCCGCATGAAGCTTGATACCTCCCCCATCGCCGCCATCGCCACCGCACCGGGGCGCGGCGGCATCGGCGTCGTCCGCGCCTCGGGCAAGGCGCTCGGTCCCCTGATCGCGTCGCTGTTCCCGGGCACCCAACTGGCGCCGCGCCACGCCACCTATATCCCGTTCAAGTCCGCAGACGGTTCCGTGATCGACCAGGGCCTGGCCCTGTACTTCAAGGCCCCGCATTCCTACACCGGCGAAGACGTGCTCGAGCTGCAGGGCCACGGCGGCCCGGTAGTGCTGCAGATGCTGCTGGCGCGGGTGCTGGAAGCGGGCACGGAACATGGCCTGCGCCTGGCCGAGCCGGGCGAATTCACGCGCCGCGCCTACCTCAACGACAAGCTCGACCTGGCCCAGGCCGAGGCCGTGGCCGACCTGATCGACGCCTCGACCGAAGCGGCGGCGAAGTCGGCCTCGCAGTCGCTGTCGGGCGCCTTCTCGCAAGTCGTGCACCGCCTGGTCGAGCAGACCATCAACTTGCGCATGCTGGTCGAGGCCACGCTCGACTTCCCGGAAGAGGAAATCGACTTCCTGGAAAAATCGAACGCGCGCGGCCAGTTGGCCGGCATCATCGACTCGCTGGAACACGTGTTCCGCCAGGCGGCGCAAGGCGCCCTGCTGCGCGAAGGCCTGAACGTCGTGCTGGTCGGGCAACCGAACGTCGGTAAGTCCTCACTTCTGAACGCGCTGGCCGGGGCCGAGGTCGCGATCGTCACGCCGATCGCCGGCACCACCCGCGACAAGGTCAGCGAGACTATCCAGATCGAAGGCATTCCGCTGAACATCATCGACACCGCGGGCATTCGCGCGATCGACGAGGGCATCGACGTGGTCGAGCGCATCGGCATCGAGCGCACCTGGAGCGAAGTCGGCAAGGCCGACGTGATCCTGCACCTGCTCGACGCCAACCTGGGCCCGAGCGCCGAAGACGAGCGAATCGTCGCAGCCTTCCCGGCCGGCGTGCCGGTGGTGCGCATCTGGAACAAGATCGACCTGTCGGGGCACCGCGCCACGGTCGAGCAGGCGGCGGACGCGACCCACATCTACCTGTCGGCCAACGAAAAGACGGGCATCGACCTGCTGCGCGCGGAACTGCTGCGCATCGCCGGCTGGCAGCAGACGGGCGAGTCGCTGTACCTGGCGCGCGAGCGTCACCTGATCGCCCTGCGCGCCGCGCGCAAGCACCTGGATGTGGCTGCCCAGCACGCGGCGCAGGACGACCAGTCGCTGGACCTGTTCGCGGAAGAGCTGCGCCTGGCGCAGGATCAGCTGTCGAGCATTACGGGCGAGTTCACGCCGGATGATCTGCTGGGGGTGATCTTCAGCAGGTTCTGTATCGGTAAATAACCGCTCGGTTTCTCGTAGGGTGGGCACTTGTGCCCACGCGGTCTCACCATTCACATATCTGCGCTTTTATCGACGGCTACGATCGGCGGCGCCTCGTCATTGAAGCTACGCCCGCGTGGGCACGGGTGCCCACCCTACAAGAGCTGGTAATGTTCGTCGGGTGAGACCGCGTGGGCTCGAGAGCCCACCCTACAAAAGCGATACCACCCGCCGCGCGCACGCGGGCTCCTGCCGCTTCATGCTAGGCTCTGCCTGAACCCTCAGGAGCCCCCATGACCGATCCCCACGCACGCCGCCGGCGCACCCTGCTGGCAACCCTGGCCGTTTCCGGCGCGGCCCTGCTGGCTTCCTGCGCCAGCATGCTCGGCCCGCGCGAAGTCGACGTGCCGCTGTGGAAGCTGCAGGCCAGCCTCGACCGCCGCTTCCCGGTGGACAACCGCCTGCTCGAACTGTTCGACGTGCGCCTGACGCGCCCGCAACTGGCGGTGCACGAGGGGGACCGCGTCTCGCTTACCGTCGACGCCCGCCTGGCCCAATCCCTGCTGCGCGAACCGCTCGCCGGCAGCCTGGTGTTTTCCGGACGCCTGTACGTCGATCCAGCCCGCAGCGGCGTCTTCATGGCCGAGCCGCGCATCGAGCGCTTCGCCATCGGCGGCATGGACAACCTGGTGCAGCGCCAGCTGACGCGCGCCGCCAACGGCCTGATGGACACACTGGTCGTCGACATCCCCGTGTATACCTTCCGCATGGAAGAGCTGCGCTATGCCGGCGTGCAGTACGTGCCGACCCGGATCGCCACCACGGCAAAGGGGCTGCGTATCTCGCTCGAACCCTTGCTCGAACCGGCCCGACAACCCTAAGCGTCCACTGCCACGCCGGTATCGCACAAGGCCGCGCACGATTGGCGTCAGCCATGAATTTATTGTCAATAATGCTATGATTTCCGCAGATGACAACGCTGGCGCGGACGCCGCGTGTGGCGGGTGGAGAAGGTGTTGCACAGTTGCCGCAAGGGAGAGATTCCTTGACAACGACGTTGCGGACGCGCCGGGTTCGGCGCACACTGGACGCCGAATTGCTGTGGCAGCGTTGCCGGTACGGGCTTCTGGATTGCGCTTCCTCATGCCCGGAATGTTCCGCTGAAGTAATCTTGCTTTACGGATTGATGTGCTGCGGTTGGGGGTGAATCTTGGAAACGATACAAGAGAGTTTGCCGAACGAAAGCGTGATGGCGGAGCCAATGACGGCGACAGCGGCGCGGGCGATGCCCACGCGCCTGAGCCTGCCGGCGAAGGGATCCTGCTGGTATTGCGAAAAGCCGCTCGACAGCGTGCGCCGCTTCTGCGGCAAGGGCTGTGCCGACTCGTTCGACGAAGAAGCCGAATACACGCGCTGACACGCGCCCCTGCCGGGGGCCGGCATGTCCGCATGGCGGCGGCGCCGGCCGCGCCATGTCAGGGATATCGTCTTTGATGGTGGGGTCCGTCCCCGGGCCTCGTGCTTCCGGTTCCGCACCGGATGCTCTGCAAGAAGTGTTAAGTGTTAAGTGTCAAGTGGCCACGTTGGACCGTCCGGGCCGGTCGAGCAGTGCCAGTGCGCGCTCGAAATCGAAGTCCGCGACCGCGGCGGCAAGCGCGCCGTAGGTTGCTTCCCCCAATTCCCCGACCAGGACCGCGCGCGCCTGCTCGACCAGGTCGACGGCTTCGCCGTCGCCGATGTCGAGCAGGGCGCGCAGGCGGCCCACCGTATCGTCGCTGCGCGCGTGGCGTGGCGCCGGCACGGCGGCTTCGGCCAGTTCCGTCATCGTGTCGAGTTCGCGCAGCACATGCGCCA
>DOUW01000026.1 GCA_003520365.1 Massilia sp. | reverse complement strand
CGACCGGTTTCTGGACCTCGCGCGAGGAGATCGCCGCGCTCTGGCGCGCCGAGCGCCGATTCGAACCCGGCATGCCCCTCGAGCGCCGCGCCGCCCTGATGGCGCGCTGGACGCGCGCGGTCGCGCATGCGAAGGGATGGGCCGAACATTGAACCGGACAACTTAAGGATGGAGCGAGACGATGCAGTTTGAAATTGCGCCAGTAGGCAGCGGCGTGTTCTGGACCATGGCGGCGATTACCTTCCTGGCCTGCGCCGCGCCGCTGCTGGTGATCCGGCGCGACGGCCTGGCGGTGAGCATGAAGAACGTGCTGCTGGCGGCGGTCCTGATCGTGCCATTCACGGCCACGCTGGCCTATTCGGTGCACGACAACGCGCTGGAGCTTGCCGACGGCAAGATCCTGCTGCGCGCCGCCCACTTCTACGAACACGACCGGCCGCTGTCCGACTTCAACCTGGACGGCGCGCGCATCGGCAGCTACGGTTCCATCCACGAAGCGCGCCTGGGCGTGCGCAGGAACGGCATCCACATGCCCGGCTATGCCGCCGGGCGCTTCAACGCGCCGAACGAGAAACAGGTATTTGCCCTGCTGACCGACCGCAACCAGGTGGTCTACCTGCCGGCGCGGATCGGTCCCTCGCTGCTGGTAAGCGTGGCGCAGCCGGAGCAGTTCCTGGCGGCGTTGCGGGCACGCCGCCCGGCACCGGGCTGAGAGGTCATGCGAGGCTTACTTCTCGAGGCTTACTTCTCGACGCTTACTTCTCAACAATCTCGAGATCGAACTCGTCGACCCCTGCGACCTCGCCGTGCACGCGGTCGCCCGGTTTCAGGGCGCCCACGCCGGCCGGCGTCCCCGTGAAGATCAGGTCTCCCGGCGCCAGCGTCACCAGGCGCGACAAATGGCTGATGATGTCCGCGACCGGCCAGATCATCTCGTCCAGCGCGCCCTCCTGGCGCACCTCGCCGTTCACCGTCATGCGGATGCAGGCGTCTTCCGACGGGTGGCCGAAGCTGCTCACCGGGCGCAGCGGCGAGCACGGCGCCGAGGCGTCGAAGCCCTTGGCCATGTCCCATGGGCGGCCGTGTTCCTTGGCCGCCGCTTGCAGGTCGCGCCGCGTCAGGTCCAGGCCGACGCCGTAGCCCCAGACCTTCGCCAGCGCCTCGTCGGCCGGGATGTCGGCGCCGCCCGAACGCAGCGCCACCACCAGCTCGATCTCGTGGTGCAGGTCCTCGGTCGCGGGCGGGTAGGCTAGCGCGCCTTCGGCCGCGACCACGGCGTCGGCCGGCTTCATGAAGAAGAAGGGCGGCTCGCGGTTCGGGTCGCTCCCCATTTCGCGCGCATGCGCGGCGTAGTTGCGGCCGACGCAGAACACGCGGCGGATCGGGAAACGGGCGCTGCTGCCGAAGATGGCGAGCGAGGGAAGGGCGGGCGGCGTGATGGCGTAGTCGGTCATGGAGTTTCGCGTGGGACGTTGGAGCAATGATTCTACAGGCGCCCGGCGAATCCCTGCGCGCGGGGACTGGCTGCTCGCCGTCGTTGTTAAAACCCGATCCGCCCCTTGCCCGGCGTCGTCTTGATCCGCACGTCCTCGAGCGTGACGTGGCTGCGCCCGCCGGCCACCGCATAGCCCAGGCTGTCGAGCAGGGTCTTGCGCAGGTCGCGCGGCGAGACCGGCGCCAGCCTGTCGAGCACCGCGTCGGCCAGGCGCTCGTCGAAGCCGTTCAGGTTCAGTTCCCGCAGCAGCGTCGCATACATGCGCTGGGCGATGCCGGCCGCCTGCTCGGGCGTCGGCGCCGGCACCTCGTACACGGCCATCCGGTTCAGCAGCGGCGCGGGGATGCCCTTGGTGGAGTTGGCGGTCAGGACCCAGCAGATCTGGCTGGCGTCGATCTCGACGTCGATGAATTCGTCGCGGAAGGCGCGCGCGGTTTCCGGTTCCAGCAGTTGATACAGGGCGGCCAGCGGATCGGACTGCGAGGAGCCGGTCGCCTTTTCGACTTCGTCGAGCACCACCACCGGGTTGGCGAACTGGCCGCGCACCAGGCGTTCGGCGACCTTGCCGCACTTGGCGCCGCGCCAGCTGGCCGAGCTGCCGGTGATGACGAAGCCGGCCGACAGGGCGTTCATGCTGATCAGCTCGAACTCGGTGCCCATGGCCTTGGCCAGGCGCCGTGCGAAGTGGGTCTTGCCCACGCCCGGGCCGCCCAGCAGCAGGATCGGCATCACGTTGAAGCCGCGGTTGCCGGCGTGGGCCAGGCGCAGGTAGCGCGCCAGGTCGTCCAGGACTTCGTCGAAGTTGGGACAGTCCTCGCGCAGGGCATCGAGGGTGTCGATGGAAGAAGGGGTGGTGACGAAGCGCTCGGGCCCGGTCTCGAGCATGCGTTCGTAGAACGCGTCGAGTTCCGGCGAGCGCCCGCGGCTGCGCTCGAGGGCGTCCTGGACGTCGAGCAGGTCGTAGACGGCGCGGGTGCGGGCAAGGGTGATGCTCACGGCGGTTCTCCTTCATGCCGCCCGACGGCGCCAGCGTCGGCGCCCCTACTTGCCGGGCGATGAGCAATCCTAACCCGGGGCGCATGAATCCGCAATTTCCGGCTCGACTGTTGTGCGCGCCCGGCGGTGTTGCAGGGCGACGTCCAGTTCAGCCTATTTTTGCGTTGTGTCAAATCGTAAAGACAGCTTGTCTAGATGAGGTAGCACTTGCAATGTTTTAGCTAAGTGCTTCATTTTGCGGGAGATTTTGTCTTGACACTGCTTGAGGGAAGCGCGCTAAGTCCTTGGTTTCATTGGCAAAATCGGAAAGTTTCCTCACGGAATTCGCTTGACCAGCAACAACGCTTCCTCTAAAGTGGGAAACGGTGTGAAAAAGTGCAGTTTTGTGGGAGATGTCAGGGTCTCCCGGCGCGCAAAACAACTAGACTAATAACTCTCCAAACTAGGTACCTACGTGTTTCAAGGCGCGTCAGCGATCAATCTCGATGCGAAAGGCCGGATGTCTATCCCGGCAAAGCACCGTGACGCCCTTGCACTTCAGTGCGAAGGGCGCCTGACCTTGACCCGCCACCCGCACGGCTGCCTGCTGCTGTTCCCCCGTCCTGTCTGGGAAACCCACCGCGACCAGATCGCCGCCTGGCCGATGTCCGCTCGCGCATGGCAGCGCATTTTCCTCGGTAACGCCTGCGATGTCGAGGTCGACAGCGCCGGCCGCATCCTAATTTCCCCCGAACTGCGCTCCGCCGTCGGGCTGGAAAAGGAAGTGATGATGCTCGGCATGGGCACCCACTTCGAAATCTGGGACGCCGCCAAACTGGCCCAGGACGAGGCCGAGGCGGTTGCCGGCGGCATGCCGGATGTCCTTTCCAACTTCTCTTTCTGAGGCACCGATGACCACACCCGATACGGTGCCACATCTGCAGCATCGCACGGTGCTGCTTGACGAAGCGGTAGACGCGCTTAACCTCGACGAAGGCGAGCGCAAGAATGGCCTCTATATAGACGGCACCTTCGGCCGCGGCGGCCACAGCCGCCTGATCCTGTCGCGCCTGAACGCGGCAGGGCGCCTGGTCGCGTTCGACAAGGACCTCCAGGCGATCGCCACCGCAGAACAGATCTCCGACCCGCGCTTCTCGATCGTGCACGACAGCTTCGCCACCATGGGTTCCGCCATGGCCGCGCGCGGCGTCGCGCAGGTCGACGGCATCCTGCTCGACCTGGGCATCTCTTCGCCCCAGGTCGACGATGCCGCGCGCGGCTTCAGCTTCCGTCACGACGGCCCGCTCGACATGCGCATGGACACCACCCGTGGCATCTCGGCCGCCGAGTGGATCGCGACGGCCACCGAACAACATTTGGAAAAGGTAATACGCGATTATGGGGAAGAACGGTTTGCTTTTCAGATTGCAAAGGCGATTGTTGCTCGCCGGGCAATCGAACCAATTTCAGGCACACGCCAGCTTGCCGCAATCGTGGCAGACGCGGTCAAGACTCGGGAAAAGGGCAAAGACCCGGCAACCCGCAGCTTTCAGGCTATCCGGATTTACATCAATCAAGAGCTTGAGGACCTCGAGGCCGGATTGAACGCCGCCTATGCCTTGCTGGCGCCGGGGGCGCGCATGTCGATCATCAGCTTCCATTCGCTGGAAGACCGCATCGTCAAGCAGTTCCTGGCCAGCAAAGCCAAGGTCGCCCAGCCGGACCGCCGGCTGCCGATCCGCGCCGTCGACCTGCCGCAGCCGCAGATGAAGCTGATCGCCAAGATCAAGCCCAGCGGCGAGGAAGTCGAGGCCAATCCGCGCGCCCGCTCGGCGGTGCTGCGCGTGGCCGAGCGCCTGCCCGATGTCGCGAAGGGCAGCGCCCGATGAGCAACAAGCTCAATGTCGCGCTGGCCGCCGGCCTGATCGCCTGCGGCCTGACGCTGGTGAACGCGCGCTACCAGGCGCGCCACCTGTTCATCGAACTCGAACGCCTGCAGCAGCAGTCGCGCCAGCTCGACATCGACTGGGCCCAGCTGCAGCTGGACCAGTCCACCCTCGGCAAGAACGAACGCATCGAACAGATCGCGCGCACCGAATTGAACATGACCCCGCTGACGCCGGCCCGCACCCAGTACCTGACGGAGGGCGCGCAATGAAGCGCGACAAGCCCTTCACCACCGGCCGCGTGGCGGCCGCGAAAGGCATGGCTTTCTCGAAAAGCCCGGTGCTGGCCGTGCGCCTGCCCGACTGGCGCTCGCGCATGGTGCTGTTCATGCTGTTCGCCGGTTTCATGACCCTGGCCGGGGCCGCCGTCTACCGCCAGGTGATCGACGACGAGTTCCTGCAAAAGCAGGGCAAGAACCGCTACGAGCGCACGCTCGAAATGCCGGCCACGCGCGGCAAGATCATGGACCGCAACGGCCAGGTGCTGGCATCCTCGCTGCCGGTGAAGGCGGTGTGGGCCCTGCCCGAGGACGTGCTGGCCTCGCCGCCGGAAAAGATCGCCGAGCTGGCGCGCCTGCTGGAGATGCCGGAATCGGAGCTGCGCAAGAAGCTCGACTCCGACCGCACCTTCGTCTACCTGAAGCGCCAGGTCGAGATGGACGTCATCGCCAAGATCGAGAAGCTCAAGATCAACGGCATCGACACGCGCAAGGAATACAAGCGCTTCTACCCGCAGGGCGAAGTCATGACCCACCTGGTCGGCTTCACCAACGTCGAGGACGCGGGCCAGGAAGGCATGGAGCTGGCGCAGCAGAAGTCGCTGGTCGGCACGCCGGGCAGCCGCCGCGTGATCAAGGACCGCCTGGGCCGCGTGGTCGAGGACCTCGGCATCCTGCGCGAGCCGCACGACGGCAAGGACCTGGTCCTGTCGGTCGACAGCAAGCTGCAGTACATCGCCTTCAACAGCATCAAGAACGCGGTCGAGAAATTCAACGCCAGCGCCGGCGCCGCCGTGGTGCTGGACGTGCACACCGGCGAAGTGCTGGCGCTGGCCAACTACCCGACCTACAACCCGAACGATCGCCGCAAGCTGACCGGCGAGCAGCTGCGCAACCGCGTCATTACCGACACCTACGAGCCGGGCTCGATCATCAAGCCCTTCACCGTGGCGCTCGGCCTGGACAAGAAGCTGATCACGCCGAACACCGTGTTCGACACCGGGTCCGGCCGCATCACCATCGGCGGGCGCACCATGCGCGACTCGCACCCGAAGCCGATGCTGACCACCAGCGGCATCATCCAGAAGTCGTCGAACGTCGGCGTGGTCAAGATCTCGCAGATGATCCCGCCGCAGGACATGTGGGAGCTGTACACCAAGCTCGGCTACGGCCAGGCGCCGCGCTTCGGCTTCCCCGGCCCGGCCGCCGGCCGCGTGCGCCCATGGAAGTCATGGCGCCCGGTCGAGTACGCGAACATGGCCTTCGGCCACGGCCTGTCGGTCTCGCTGCTGCAGATGGCGCGCTCCTACATGGTCTTCGCCCGCAACGGCGACATCATCCCGCTGTCGTTCGTGAAGGTGAACGAGGAGCCGGCCGGCCAGCAGATCATCTCGCCGCAGACCGCGGCCCAGGTGCGCACCATGCTCGAATCCGTCGTCAGCCCGCAGGGCACGGCCTCGCGCGCCCAGGTTGCCGGCTACCGCGTCGGCGGCAAGACCGGCACCGCGCAGAAGGTGGTCGACGGCCGCTATTCGCAGAGCCGCTACGTCGGCTCGTTCGTCGGCATCGCGCCGATGTCGCGGCCGCGCTTCGTGATCGCGGTGATGGTCGACGACCCGCGCG
>DOUW01000530.1 GCA_003520365.1 Massilia sp. | reverse complement strand
CCTGTGGTGCCGGTACGAGGCCCATATCAAGCTGGCGCGCCTGCCCGGCGGCGACTACCCGTTCGCATTCCCCGGCCTGGCCGGCGCGCTGAGCTGTGCCGCGCCGCTTCCCGCCGCGCCGCAGCCCTTGCTGGTGTCCCTCGAAGGCCCCTAGGGGCTATCTGACTGAATTCAGGCGTTTTGGCTCCGCCAGCAGAGTGGGCGGGGGCCGTTTGCGCGTTCAGCTNNCCTACGCGTCGCGGCAACAATTGTATTCCCGCTCATCGGCGTTCAGCCAGACACACCCTAGCGCGCCACGCCCACCAGCTTGTGCACCAGCTCCGACGAGGTCGAGGCCGAGAATTTGCGCATCAGCTTGGCCCGGTGCATCTCCACCGTGCGCGGACTGAGATCGGTCTCGCGCGCGATCACCTTGCTCGTTTTCCCTTCCACCAGCAGCGCCGCGATCTCGCGCTCGCGCGGGGTGAGTTCCGCCGTCACCGGGCGTTTCTCGCTCACGTCCTCGAAGGTCCAGACGCCGGCGCCGAGCGGCTCGGCGGCGTTCAGCGCGCGTCCGGTCACATGGCACCAGAACAGTTCGCCGTTGCCGCGGCGCATGATCCGTTCGTCGGAATAGCGGCCACGCGCGTTCATGATCGGCACGATGCGGTCCCCGGTGCGCAGGAATTCGTCCATCGTCGGGTAGAGCACGGCGAAGGACTGGCCGTCGAGCTGGCCGCGCTCATAGCCGAACATGCCGGCGAGCGCCGCATTGCAGGACTGGATCACACGGTTCACCGAAATGCACATGCCGACCGGCGCATGCTGGAAAATCATTTCGTAATCGATGGCGTATGATGGATTCATCTGGTGCAGGCCTGTGAGGGACAGGGAGCGGGGCGGGGTTGCTCCGGCCCGGTATTTCTACGGTATTGTGCTTTCGAGACGCGTATTCTATGCTGGATTCTCTACTCTGCAGTACATAAAAAGCGTTTGCTTAACCTATACAAGGGACGGGTATGAACAAAGTGTATCCTGATGCGAGATCGGCGCTGGCCGGTATCGTCCAAGATGGTCAGACGATCGCCGTCGGCGGCTTCGGCCTGTGCGGCATTCCCGAGGCGCTGATCGAGGCGCTGCGCGATTCGGGCGTCAAGAACCTCACCGCGATTTCGAACAATGCGGGCGTCGACGGCTTCGGCCTCGGCCAGCTGCTCGAAACCCGCCAGATCAGGAAGATGATCGCTTCCTACGTCGGCGAGAACAAGGAGTTCGCACGCCAGTTCCTGGCCGGCGAACTCGAACTCGAGTTCACCCCGCAGGGCACGCTGGCCGAGAAGCTGCGCGCCGGCGGCGCCGGCATCCCGGCTTTCTTTACCAAGACCGGCTACGGCACCATCGTCGCCGAAGGCAAGGAAACCCGCGAATTCGACGGCGAGCATTACGTCATGGAACGCGCGCTCTTGCCCGACGTCTCGCTGGTCAAGGCCTGGAAGGCCGACAAGGCCGGCAACCTGGTGTTCCGCAAGACCGCGCGCAACTTCAATCCGAACGTGGCCACCGCAGGCAAGGTCTGCATCGTGGAAGTCGAGGAACTGGTCGAGATCGGCGAGATCGATCCGGACCAGGTGCATACCCCGAGCATTTTCGTGCACCGCATCGTCCACAACCCTTCGCCGGAAAAGCGCATCGAACAGCGCACCGTGCGCACGAACTGATCGGAGACAGAACATGGCATGGACTCGTGATGAAATGGCCGCGCGCGCAGCGAAAGAGCTGCAGGACGGCTTCTATGTGAACCTGGGTATCGGCCTGCCGACCCTGGTCGCCAACTACGTACCGGAGGATATCGAGGTCTTCCTGCAGTCCGAGAACGGCCTGCTCGGCATCGGCCCCTTCCCGACGGACGAAGAGGTCGACGCCGACCTGATCAACGCCGGCAAGCAGACCGTGACCGCGCTGCCGGGCGCTGCCTACTTCAGCTCGGCCGATTCCTTCGGCATGATCCGCGGCGGCAAGATCAACCTCGCCATCCTGGGGGCGATGCAGGTTTCCGAGCGCGGCGACCTGGCCAACTGGATGATCNNCCTGGTGGCCGGCGTCAAGCGCGTGGTCGTGGTGATGGAACACGTCGCCACCGCCAAGGACGGTTCCACCTCCCACAAGATCCTCAAGAAGTGCGACCTGCCGCTGACCGGCGTGGGCGTGGTCGACCGCATCATCACCGACCTGGGCGTGATCGACGTCACCGAGACCGGCCTCAAGCTGGTCGAGCTGGCGCCGGGCGTGAGCAAGGAACAGGTGCTGGCGGCCACCGGCGCCGAGCTGGACGTCTCGGCGGTCTGATCCATTTCAGGCGGTAAAACAAAAGGGCGCTGGATTTCCAGCGCCCTTTGTCATTCCGAGACCCGGAGGGATCAGAGCTTCCAGACGTACTGCACCGGAACCCAGGCCGCCTGCGGCTTGCCGTTGACGGTCCCCGGAGTAAAGGTGCACTTCGCGATCGCGACGCGGGCCGCTTCATCGAGCGACACGTCGCCGCTGGACTTCAGCACGCTCGACTGGGAGACGCTGCCGTTGGGCTCGATCCTGAAGCGCAGCGTGACCGTGCCTTCCACGCGCTTGGCCAAGGCCTCGGCCGGATAGTGCGGCTTGGCGCAGCTGTGGAACTGGGCAATCGGCTTGGTCGCGACGGCATCGGCGGCCTGCGCCTGCTGCCCCTTTTCATCGACCGCGGCCGGCGTCTGCGCGCAGCCGGCGATGCAGGCCACGGCCAGGCCCAGTACGGGGATTGCGGCCTTCCAGTTCAGGGCCTCGGTGTCGGGACGTACCAGTCGTTTGATGCGTTGCATGAGATCTCCTCCGTTGGCCGCCTGGGCCAGGTGGTGGTGGGAAAACTGGAGCTTCTCCAGTTCGGAAAGCGCCAGCGCGAGGCGGCGTGGTTCGCCCAGTGCGCTTGCGGCCAGGTCGTCCGCGATGTGTTCGCGTTCGACGCGGATACGGTGCGAGATCCACCACACAGCCGGGTGGTAGAAGAGCAGGGTTTCGATCGCGCTCTGGACCAGGTTGACCAGGTAGTCGCAGCGCCTGACGTGCGCCAGTTCGTGCGCCAGCAGCGCTTCGAGCAGATGCGCCGGCATGCCCGTCACCAGCGCGGCCGGCACCAGCACCACCGGCCTGAGCCAGCCGGCCGTAACCGGGCTGGCCAGGTCCTCGACCACGCGCAGCCCGACCTGGCGCGCGATGCCGAAGCCGCGCTGGTGACG
>DOUW01000478.1:2146-4668 GCA_003520365.1 Massilia sp. | reverse complement strand
GATGACGGCGTTCAGGCGCGGGCCGGCCTGGTCGATGGCGGCGATGCGCGCCAGGTAGCGCCCCACCAGCGCCTGGGCGCTCAGCTTGCCAACCGCCATCGCCGCCCCCTGCTCCCTGACGCCCGCCTCCAGGATGTCGGCCTCGGCCCGCGGCCGCGTTTTCGGCGCCACCGCCAGTGCCGGCGCGCCGGTCAAAGCGCCGGCAGCCATGCCGAGTCGAACGAAGTCCCTGCGATCCATGCCGTCTCCCTTATGCTGAATAAAACACCAGCATAGCAGTGCTTGCCGCCAGACACGCTTTGCCCTTGCTAGATGTACGGACGAAAAAAAACGCTGCCGTATGCGGGCAGCGTTCTTTTTTACAGGCAGTTCGATCAGTTACGAACGATCTTCTTGTATTCATTGGTGCGGGTGTCGATTTCGATGACGTCGTCGTTGCTGACGAACAGCGGCACTTGCACGGTGTGCTGGTGGGCTTCGATCGCGTTCTCGATCTTGGCTTCCTTCAGGACGTTGCCCGAAGTGTTGCCCTTGACTGCCGGCTCGGTGTAGATGACCTGGCGGGCGATGATGGTCGGCAGTTCGACCGAGATGGCCTTGCCGTCGTAGAACACGGCTTCGCATTCCATACCGTCTTTCAGGTAGGCCAGCGCGTCGCCCAGGTTTTCTTCTTCGATCTCGTACTGGTTGTACTCTTCATCCATGAAGACGTACAGCGGGTCGGCGAAGTACGAATAGGTGACCGGCTTCTTGTCCAGGATGACGACGTCGAACTTGTCGTCGCCGCGGAACACGTTTTCCAGCGGAGCATTGGTCAGAAGATTCTTCATCTTCCACTTGTAGGTGAAGCCCGTGCGGCTCGAGCCGTTGACGTCGGAACGCAGCACGATAAAAGGCTTCTCATCCACCATGATGATGTTGCCAACACGGATTTCTTTTGCGGGTTTCATATGGATTTATGATCGATAAAAGGGGTTGCAGTAACAGGGCATCATACCATGTAATGGACGCCGCGCCTAACGAAGTGATCGGGCGAATTCCAGCAGATTGCTCGCCAGGTCACCGTTTTCCCACATTCGCGCTTCCCACGCCAGCGTGCGCTCCAGGGCGGTCGGCAGTTCGTTTTTCAGGTCCGACCACAGGGCCGGCCAGTCCTGACAGGCCGGCGCGCCGGGACCGGCGCCGTTCCACTGCAGCGAGAAAGTCTGCAGGCTGTCGAGTCCGGGCGCATAACGGTCCAGGAAGGCGCGCAATTTCTTGTGGTGCAGATTCTCTTCCTGAAAATAGATATGCCAGACAAACGGCCGGCCAGCCCATTGCGCGCGCACCCAGGAATCCTCTCCGCGCACGAAGTTCAGGTCGCAGGCCCAGAGCAGGCGATCGTAATCGGGCTGGGCCACGAACGGCAGCACGCGCAGCGTCAGCGCACCGGTCGTCGCACTCGCGCCGGCCCGCGCCGGGGCGCCCAGGAAAGCCTGCACCGCCTCGGCCGCGACGCCTTCGGGCACCAGGCAGGCCATCGGCTCCGCGCTGTTCTTCCAGGCCTCGAACAGTTGCGCCACCGGCGCGAACGGGTAACAGAACAGCGACACCTTGAAGGCATCGATCTCGGATTCAGACAAGCCCAGCCCGCGCAGGAAAGCGCGGTGCTGCGCCGGATCGGACTGGAAGGCGGCGCGCTCGCGGCCGAGATCGCGCTCGCGCAGCAGGCCGCCGGTCTTGCTCGTGAAGCCGGGGAAGAAGAAGTGCTTGGTCAGCTTCAGGCGCGGGTGCATCGACGGCAGGCGGTGGCAGCCCTCGACCCACTCCTCGGCGCTCAAGCCCTCGTAGTTCAGCCAGACCGGACGCGCTTCGCGCTGGGCCATCGCCTCGATGTAGCCGGGAGGAATATCGCATCCGAAGAATTCGATGACGATGTCGTCCACCTGGTCCGGCGTGTAGGCGCCGTCCTGGCCGCGCCAGCGGCGCACGGCCACGCCCTGCACCACCTGGAGATCTGCCTCTGGCGCGACGTCGGGGCAGATGCGGCGGAAACTCGCCAGGTCGTCGACCCACAGCGTGACGGCCACGCCGTGCTCGTGTTGCAGCTGGCGCGCCAGGCGCCAGCAGATACCGATATCGCCGTAGTTGTCGACGACCTTGCAGAAGATGGTCAGCGTCGGAGTGCGCTCTAGTTGGGAAGACATGTTCGATGAGGAGATGCGGCAGGAGAAGCGCGCCATTCTAGCCGATTTCATCGGCGCTTCCCGCTGGAGGATTGCCGAATGCAAAAAAGCAAAAAGCCGCTCAAGGCGGCTTTTGCTTTTTACTACTAATTACCATATTCTGGCGTCCCCACGGGGATTCGAACCCCGGTACTCACCGTGAAAGGGTGATGTCCTAGGCCTCTAGACGATGGGGACCTAAAACTGTTCCGATACTACTTTACTGCACTTACCAAATTCTTGGCGTCCCCACGGGGATTCGAACCCCGGTACTCACCGTGAAAGGGTGATGTCCTAGGCCTCTAGACGATGGGGACC
>DOUW01000478.1:1974-2108 GCA_003520365.1 Massilia sp. | reverse complement strand
CTCTCCCAGCTGAGCTATACCCCCTACGGGAAAACAACATTATAACATACTGCTTTTACTTCTACTACTGCTGCCGCTGGCGCAGCTTTCTGGCAAACCTCGCCAAAAACCTTGGCGTCCCCACGGGGATTCGA
>DOUW01000478.1:0-1960 GCA_003520365.1 Massilia sp. | reverse complement strand
AAGCGCTCTCCCAGCTGAGCTATACCCCCCTTTTCACTGTACTCACTGTGCTGCTGTGTTACCGTGTGCTGCTGAAGTGCGAGCATTATAGCGGGGTTCTTGCATTTCGCAAACCCCGTTTTGCGCAATCACAAACCTTTGTTCACGCGAGCCAAAACAGTGTCGCGGCCGAACAGTTCCAGCACGGCGTCGATGGCCGGGGTCTGGAGCTGGCCGGTAACGAGCAGACGCAGCGGCATGGCGATCTGCGGCATCTTCAGGCCGTGCGCGGCGAGCACTTCCTTGAGCATGGCGGCCAGGGCTGCCTTGTTCCACTCCACCGTCTGGCAACGCTCGGCGAAAGCGGCCAGCGCCGGACGCACGGCATCGGTCAAATGCTGGGCCAGCAGCGCCGCGTCCGGTTGCGGCTGGCGGTAGAACAGCATGGCCGCGTCGGCCAGTTCGTTGATGGTGTTGGTGCGCTCCTTCATCAGGGCCAGCACCGTCGGCAGCGCCGGCGCACCGTCGAACTGCGCGCCCTGCTCTTCCATCTTCGGGCGCACCAGGCCGGCCAGGCGTTCGTTGTCGGCCTGCTTGATATAGTGGTTGTTCAGCCAGGCCAGCTTTTCCGGATTGAACTGGGCGGCCGAGGCGGTCAGGTGCTCGAGGTTGAACCACTCGGTGAACTGCTCCATCGAGAAGATCTCGTCGTCGCCGTGGCTCCAGCCGAGGCGCGCCAGGTAGTTCAGCATCGCTTCCGGCAGGTAGCCCTGTTCCGGGTACTGCATCACGCTCACCGCGCCATGGCGCTTCGACAGCTTCTGGCCGTCCGGGCCCAGGATCATCGGCAGGTGGCCGTACTGCGGCAGCTCGGCGCCGAGCGCGCGCAGGATGTTGATCTGGCGCGGGGTGTTGTTGACGTGGTCGTCGCCACGCAGCACGTGGGTGATCTTCATATCCCAGTCATCGACGGAGACGCAGAAGTTGTAGGTCGGCGTGCCGTCCGGACGCGCGATGATCAGGTCGTCGAGTTCCTTGTTGGCGATCGTGATCGGGCCCTTCACGACGTCGTTCCAGGTGACTTCGCCGTCCAGCGGGTTCTTGAAGCGCACCACCGGCTTGACGCCTGCTGGCACTTCCGGAAGGGTCTTGCCCGGCTCCGGACGCCAGGTGCCGTCGTAACGCGGCTTTTCCCCTAGAGCGCGCATGCGCTCGCGCATCGCTTCGACTTCTTCCGGCGAGCAATAGCAGAGGTAGGCGGTGCCGGCCTCGAGCATGCCCTGGATGACCTCGCGGTAGCGGTCCATGCGCTGCATCTGGTAGAACGGGCCCTCGTCGTGCGACAGGCCCAGCCACTGCATGCCGTCCAGGATGGCCTGCACCGCTTCCGGCGTCGAGCGTTCGAGGTCGGTGTCCTCGATGCGCAGGATGAAGGTGCCGCCGAAGTGGCGGGCATAGGCCCAGGAGTACAGCGCGGTGCGCGCGCCGCCGAGGTGGAGATAGCCGGTCGGGCTCGGGGCAAAACGGGTACGGACGGTCATGGTAAAAAGCGAAAGGGTAAAGCGGCTATTTTACCGCGCCGGGCTCTCCGCGCGGCGCCGTCCGTGGCGAGGATGCCCTCCTTAATTTCCCGCTCCCGCCGTGGCCGGCGCGGGAGCGCCGCCGCGCTGGCTGTCGCGCTGGCTGTCGCGCTGGATGTCGATATAGGCCGCCAGCTCCCGTACCGTCGGGTAGTCGTAGAGCAGCTCGGCGCCGATCGGCACGCCGCTGGCCGTCTCCAGTTCGAGCGCCAGCGGCACCGAAGCGAGCGAATCGATTCCCAGGTCGCCGAAGGACGTGTCGATCCCGACTTCGAGCACGGGCAGGCAGCGCAGGGTCCCGGTCGCCTGGTGCGGCTGCTCGCCGTCCCGCGGCTCGGCCGCGCCCTCGCGCAGCCACTTGAGCACGCAGGCGCGCACCAGTTCGACGGTGGACGGCGCCG
>DOUW01000074.1 GCA_003520365.1 Massilia sp. | reverse complement strand
TCCGGGCACAGCAGGCTGCGAAAGAGGCGCGGCAGCGCGGGCCGCGTGTCGTATTCGGCCAGCAGTTCGGCGATGCAGGCACGCGACAGGCTCCACCAGGCCGAGCCGCCCCAGGGCGCGAGCGCACCCGGCATGCGGCGCGTGCGGCCGGCCAGGCGCAGCGCACGGTTCAGCAGCGCACAGGCATAGCGCGCCGCGCGGCCGCCACCCTCGCGGTGGAAATACTGGTAGCGGAAAGCGACCTGCCAGCCATGCGGTCCGACCGGCGCGGCCTCGATCAGCTCGCGCCCTTCGAGGCGGGCCAGCTCGCGCTTGAGACCGCTGTTCGAGAGCACCGGAAAATCCTGGGCCGAGAGGAACACCAGCTTGTCGAAGTCGGGTTCGGCGGCCAGCACGCGGCGCAAGGAGCCGAGCATGGCCTGGACCTGGCTGAAGCCGCCCCAGCGCACGTCGATGCGCGGTTCGACCTGCTGCGCCAGTGGATGGACCAGGTTGGTATCGAGCCGCCACTTGCGGTCGAGGTGGACGTAGACGGCGAAGTCCGGGTCGCACAGTTGCGCCACCAGGTCGTTCAGCTGCTCGAGGTCCTTGTGCGCGTGGATCAGGAAAACCTGCCTCATGCTGCCCCCCACGACGGCGCGCCGGCGCCAAAACGTTCAAGCAAAAACAAACGTCCCCGGAGCGCGCGGCCGCGGGGACGTCCGCCGCGCCGGAAGGCGCAGCCAATATAGCGCAGGGGTGCAGCCGGCCTGCGTTCAGTTCAGCGTGACAGTTTGTCCGGCGACAGTGACGGTACGAACGGTGCCGGAAGCGCCGACCTGCACGGCCGGACGCTGGCAGCCGACGTCGAGCAGCACCAGGAACTCGGCGACCGACTTGCCGTCGTTCGGCAGGTAGAAGGCGCCATGGTCCTCGACCACGTTCGGCTTGGCGCCGGGGCCGATCCACTTGGCGAACTTGGCGTCCGCGTTCAGCGAACGCACGCAGACCGATTGGCCGTTGACGGCAATCTTCACCGCGCTCGGGCTTTCCACCGTCATGATCACCGGCGCGTGCAGGTTGAACTCGTAGGTGTGCGGCACGCTTGCTGCCAGCCTGTCGCGCACCAGGATCGCATTGCCGGCATTGCGCAGGTGCCAGACCTGGCGCTTGGCCATCGTCAGCTGGCCGCCGTAGGACGGGGTCGCATCGCCTTCGGCATAGTCGTAGCTCGGCTGGGCCGCGTAGGCGGTGATCCTGCCGTTGCGCTGCAACTGCTCGCGGTAGCCGTTCACCAGCTGCCCCTTGCCGCCGTCGAAGGTGATCGCGTTCTGCGAGCGGGTCTGGTGGTACCAGTCGGTCCAGTAGGGCGAGCCGTACCAGTCGTACCAGCCGGCCTTGACCAGCAGCGGCTGGCCGGCCACCGACAGCAGCAGGCCGTTCTGGTCGCCGTGGCTGTGGCTGAAGGAGCCGTAGGGGCTGGACTTGAAGTAGAGCGAGCTGCGCGCGGTGGAGCCGATATCGCTGTGCATCGAGACCCAGCCGGTGCTCGGGTAGTAGGCC
The DNA here is from genome assembly GCA_003520365.1 of Massilia sp. Classification (GTDB taxonomy): domain Bacteria; phylum Pseudomonadota; class Gammaproteobacteria; order Burkholderiales; family Burkholderiaceae_D; genus Telluria; species Telluria haematophila. The sequence goes on along the minus strand of DOUW01000074.1, from coordinate 2,786 downwards.
GTGCTCGACGGCGGCAGCTGGACCTTGGTGTCGGCCACCGGCATCGGGTAAGGCGCCTGCAACAGCGACAGCGTGTCCTCGGTGCCGCCGAGCTTGGCCACGTACCAGGCGGCGCGCGGCGAGACCATGCGCGAGCCGAAGGCGTGGAACACGCGGGTGTCGGGCTTGGTCTCGGAACCGTCGCCGAAGGCGTGGACCTTCGAGCCCGGCGGCGTGAACTGGATCGCGAAATCGAGGAAGCCCAGCGACCAGGGCTTGGCGTAGAAGTTCACGCCCGTAGCCTGGGTCAGCGGATCCCACAGCGACACCAGGTACCCGGCCGCGTATTCGGCATAGGCGGTGCCATTGGCGAAACCGCCTTCCGGGCCGGCCCAGGGCGACGGCGCGTTGGCGTAGGCGCGGAACGAGAAGTCGAACCATTTCTGCGCCTCGGGAATGTCGCCCAGCGACAGCGAGGAGATCAGGACCAGGAACACCAGGTTGGTATTGCCGTGCGAGTCGAACGGATACTGGTCCAGGCGGCCGTTGTCGCCGGCCAGGTTGCTATAGATTTCCTCGGTGCGCACGCGCACGGTCTCGAGCCACTTGGCCTTGCGGGTCGTGTCGAGGTCGCCTGCCAGGCTGTCGATGGCCTTGATCAGGGACACCGAGATCTGGCGCGTGGCCTGGTCCTGGTTGGCGTAGCTGGTCGGTCCTTTCGGATTCAGGCTGGCCAGCTGGTCGCCCTTGCGCAGCGCTTCGTTCAGGAACATCGGGTCGCGCTTCATGCGCCACATGATCGCGGCGGCCTCGAGCTGGCGGCTCGCTTCGTTGATGCGCTGGCGGATGTCGGTCTGCTGCGCGGCCATGGCGGCGGTCAGGGGCGTGGCGATCGCGACCGGCCAGCGGGCGTCGTTCAGGACCGGCAGCGCATTGATCTGCAGCTTGATCTCGTTGGTCATGCGGCTGACGTAGGGGTCGAGATCGGCCTTCTTGCCGCCGCTCCAGGTCGAGTAGGGGGTGAACGAGGGCGGCAGCGCGCGCGGACGCGGCTTGGCGGCGATGCGCTTGCGCAGGGTGTCGTTGTCGGGCACTTCGAAGACGGTCGAGCGCGCGGCCAGCTGGAAGCTGCGCGCGGTCGACCATTCGCTGCCGTTGATCGGGCGCACGCGCCAGGTATAGCTGCCCAATGGCAGGGCCTTGGTCGGCAGGTACCAGTTGCGTTCGACGACGGCCTTGATCGGCGTTCCGCCGACGGGCGTGATCTCGATTTCGTAGGCGGCCGGCCCGGTCGGGTGGCGCGCCCAGGTGAAGCCCGGCGGGTTCTGGGCCTGGATGGCATTGTTGGTCGGCCCGGGCTGGACGACCAGCGGATCGGCCGACTGGGCCCAGTCGGCACGCGCGTTCAGCGACAGCGCACACAGGGATGCCAGAGCGAGGGCCTGCAGCAGGCCCTGTCGGTTGAATTTCATGAATGATGCTCCGAGACGTGGGATGACTTTCCGGAGGCCGCCCGGGAGAGCGGCCTGGTCTTGCATGCGACAGGCACTTGGAACAAGTGTCGATCGAGATGAACTGATGTTACCTCACCAAGAAATTGAACAGAGGCAACTTTTTTCCCAAAAACATCCTTTTTTCGTTTGCACCGCAGAAATCCAACGCCGAAACATTAAGCTTGTTTTATCTGCATTTTCACTCCTGTAACAAGCGTGTTGTGTTCGCAAAGACGTTCCATTACGTTCGTTTTCACATAGTCAAGCAAGGCGCAGCGCGCCCATGCGTTTCAGGTAGCGCAGGCAATAGATCGTGAACGCCAGCGGCGCCTTGCCCATGTAGCGGCGCCGCACCGCGAACTCTTCCCGCCGCGCCAGGATCTTGTTGGCCGAAGAGGCGCTGCCGGGGTGTTCCCGGAACACCGTCAGCGGCCGTTCGATCTGCACCGGCGCCATGCGCTCGCCCAGGCGCAACCAGAGGTCGATGTCCATCGCATAGCGCAGGCGCTCGTCGAACATGCCGACCTGGGCGAAAACCGCGCGCCGCAGGAACACCGCCGGATGCGCGATCGCCGCCCGCCCCGCGGCATAGGCGCGGTAGCTGAACGGATGCATCGGATGCGGCGCCAGCAGGTGGCCGTCCTTCAGCACCTGTACCTGGCCGACCACCCAGGCGGCGCCGGTCTCGTCGAAGCAGCGCGCCACCTGTTCCAGCACGTCGGGCGCGGCGTAGTAGTCGTCCGAGTGCAGGTGGGCGACGAATTCGCCGCGCGCCGCCAGGATGCCCTGGTTCATGGCGCGGCTGATGCCGCCGCCGACGTCGCGCAGTACGCGTTTCGGCAGCGGATGGGCATCGACCAGCGCGAGCGTGCCGTCGACCGAGCCGCCGTCGACGAAGACGTGCTCGATGTCGCGGCAGGATTGGGCGCGCACCGAGGCCAGCGTGTCGGGAAGCAGGGCGGCGCTGTTCCAGGTGCAGGTGACGATCGAGAAGCGCGGTTCATTCGGCATACAGGTCGACCAGGCGTGGAAGGATGAGGTTGGCGTCGGCGCCGAAAGCGGCGGGGAGCTGCGCCCGCCGGGGAGCGACGGCGAGTTGGGCGCGCAGCCTTTCCACCAGTTCCGGCATCGTGTCGGCCAGCTGCAGCTGGCCCGGATAGAGTTCGTAGGCGCACAGTTCCGGCGTGCCGCCGCGCGCCAGCGCCAGGCAGGGCCGGCCCAGCGCCAGCGCCTCCAGCACGGTGGTGCTGCAGGCCTCCTCGCAGACCGAGGGCACGACGCACAGGTGGGCGCCGGCGGCCAGGGCCAGCGCCT
>DOUW01000462.1 GCA_003520365.1 Massilia sp. | reverse complement strand
GGTCGCCTGCGCGGCCGGCGGCCTGTGGCTGCTGGCGCCCACGACGAAGAACGCGGTCGCGCTCGATCCGGTCGGCGTCGCCGCGGCGCTGGCGGCGGCCTTCTGCTGGGCCATGTACATCGTGTTCGGCAAGCGCGTCTCCACCATCAAGGGCGGCCACGTCGTGTCCTGGGGCATGCTGGTGGCGGCGCTGTGCACGGTGCCGGTCGGGCTGGCACAGGCCGGGCCCGCGCTGTTCTCGGCACCGGTCCTGCTCGGCGGCCTGGTGGTGGCGGTGCTGTCGAGCATCCTGCCCTATTCGCTCGAGATGATGGCCCTGTCGCGCCTGCCGCGCCGGGTGTTCGGCATCCTGGTCAGCGCCGGCCCGGCAGTGGGCGCCCTGGCCGGCTTCTTCGTGCTGGGCGAGGTGCTGACCACCGTGCAATGGCTGGCGATCGGGCTGATCGTGCTGGCCACCGGCGGCAGCGCGGCTACTGCGGGGCGCAGATAGGTTCTACAACCACCCCGCCTTTTTAAACCGGCGATACATGTAATAGCTGACCGCAACCATGGCCGTGATCGCCATCGGATAGCCGTACTTCCACTTCAGCTCGGGCATGAACTCGAAGTTCATGCCCCAGATCCCGGCAAAGGCAGTGAACACCGCGAAGATGGCGGCGTAGGCGGCGAGCTGCTTGTTGATCTCGTTCTCGTCGATCGCGACCATCGACAGCGTGACCTGGATCGCGGTGGCGATGGTGTCGCGGATGGTGTCCAGGCGCCCGGCGATGCGCAGCAGGTGGTCGTGGATGTCGCGGAAATAATCCTGGGTTTCGAAGGCCAGCGCCGGCACCCGGCCGCCGTGCAGGCGCCCCATTGCATCCATCAGGGGAATCACGGCGTGGCGCAGCACCAGGGTGTTGCGTTTCAGGTCATACAGGCGCTCGATGTTATCGCGCTGGGCGCCGTGGCCGCCGAAGATGCGGTCCTCGATCGATTCGAGGTCCGATTCCAGCTTGTCGATGATGGGAAAATAGCGGTCGACGACGGCATCGATCAGCGCGTACAGCACGAAGCCCGAGCCTTTTCTCAGCAGGTGCGGCTCGCGCTCGGCGCGGGCGCGCACGCCGAGGAAACCCTGGGCCGAGTCGCGCCGCACCGACAACACGTAGTTGGGACCGACGAAGATCGCCACCTCGCCCGAACACAGCTCCTCCTTGTCGAGGTAGACGGTGCGCACGACGGCGAACAGCGAGTCGCCGTATTCCTCGAGCTTGGGACGCTGGTGGCCGCGCGAGGCGTCTTCCACGGCCAGCTCGTGCAGGCCGAACTCCTCCTGCATGACGGCGAGTTCCTCGGGGCTAGGATCGCGCAGGGCGACCCAGACGAAGCAGTTGGGTTGTTTCAGGTACTCGCTGATATCCTCGACCGGGATATCGGACAGTTTCTTGCCTTCCTGGTAGGCGACGCAGTTGATCAGCATGGAACGGAATGGTTGGGACAGCGATGCGTGAGCTTACACCATCGTTGTTCCGTAGGGTGGGCACGGGGTGCCCACCCTACGGTCCGCGCAGCGGGCCGAAGCAACGAGTCCGGGCCGCAAGCACCGGCGTGCCTACTCTTCGCGCGTGCCGTCGATGCCGAGTTCGACGATCTTGCGCGTGATCGTGTTGCGTCCGATCCCCAGCCGCATCGCGGCGTCGTTCTTGCGCCCGTGCGTGTGCTTCAGCGCGGTCTTGATCAGGGCCGATTCGAACTGCTTGCCGAGCGTGTCCATCACTTCGAACTGGCCGGCGCTGAGCATGCTGGCGGCCTGCAGTTCCAGCAGGCCGATCCAGCCGTCGGGCGACGGCGGCGCCGACAGCGCGGCAGGCAAGGCGCCCGGTTCCGCAGGGGCGACCGGAGCGAGCGAAGTCGCGGCCGGCTGTCCCTGGGTCAGGTCGCGCGGCAGGTCCTTGATCTCGACCGTCTGGCCGGGCGCCATCACGGTGATCCAGTTGCACAGGTTTTCCAGCTGGCGCACGTTGCCCGGCAACTCCAGGCCGCTGAGGAAACGCATCGCGCTCTCGCTCATGCGTTTCGGTTCGACGCCCAATTGGTGTGCGCTCTGCACCAGGAAGTGGCGCGCCAGCAGCGGAATGTCCTCGCGCCGCTCGCGCAGGCTGGGCAGGCGCAGGCGGATCACGTTCAGGCGGTGGAACAGGTCTTCGCGGAACAGGCCGTCGCGCACGCGCTGTTCCAGGTTCTGGTGGGTGGCAGCGATCACGCGCACGTTCGCCTTCACCGGCTGGTGGCCGCCGACGCGGTAGAAGTGGCCGTCCGACAGCACGCGCAGAAGACGGGTTTGCAGATCGAAAGGCATGTCGCCGATCTCATCTAAAAACAGGGTACCGTTCTCGGCCTGCTCGAAGCGGCCGCGCCGCATTGCCTGGGCGCCGGTAAAGGCGCCGCGCTCGTGGCCGAACAGTTCGGATTCGAGCAGGTCCTTCGGGATCGCCGCCGTGTTCAGGGCGATGAAGGGCTCGTTCGAACGGGGGCTGTGCTTGTGCAGGGCGCGCGCCACCAGCTCCTTGCCGGTGCCGGACTCGCCGGTGATCAGGACCGTCACGTTCGACTGCGACAGGCGGCCGATCGCCCGGAACACTTCCTGCATCGCCGGCGCCAGGCCGAGGATCTCGGGCGTTTCGGCGGGCGCCGCTTCGACGCTCGCTTCGCGCAGGCTTTCCTCGAGCGCGCGCCGGATCAGGGCGACGGCCTTGTCGATGTCGAAGGGCTTGGCCAGGTAGTCGAAGGCGCCGCCCTGGAACGAGACGACCGCCGAGTCGAGGTCGGAAAAGGCGGTGATGATGATGACCGGCAGGCCGGGATGCTTGGCCTTGACCGCCTGCAGCAGGTCGATGCCGGATTCGCCCGGCATGCGGATGTCCGACACCAGCACCTGCGGCGTCTCGTTCTCGAAGGCGGCCATGGCGTCGCGCGCGTTGGCGAAGCTGCGCGTCTCGAGGTTCTCGCGCGCCAGGGCTTTTTCCAGCACCCAGCGGATCGATGCGTCGTCGTCGACAATCCAGATTGGTTTCATGTAGTTCGTGGCTTTCCGCAATGTGGATTCATAAGCGACCGCGGCGCCCTGCCCCAGCCACCTCATTCACGGAACTAAGGCAGCGGCAGCAGGATCCTGAAATCCGTCAGTCCTGGCCGGCTTTCGCACTCGATCATGCCCTGGTGCTGCTGCACGAACGTCTGCGCCAGCGTCAATCCCAGGCCGCTGCCGCCCTCCCTTCCCGACACCAGCGGGTAGAAGATACGGTCGCGGATATCGGGCGCGATGCCCGGTCCATTGTCGATGATATGCAAATCTAATGCCAGCCCGTAGCGGACCTTGGCCAGGGTCACCTGGCGCGCCACCCGGGTGCGCAAAACGATCTCGGCGTCGCCGTCGGCGATCCGTCCGGCGAGGGCCTGCGCGGCGTTGTGGACGATGTTCAGCACGGCCTGGATCAGCTGCTCCTTGTCGCCGCGGAACTCGGGAATCGAGGCGTCGTAGTCGCGCCGGATGCTCAAGCCGTTCGGGAACTCGGCCAGCACCAGCGAACGCACGCGCTCGCAGACTTCGTGGATGTTGACGTCGCCGACGATGTGGGGCTTCCTGTGCGGGGCCAGCAGGCGGTCGACCAGGGTCTGCAGGCGGTCGGCCTCCTTGATGACGACCTGCGTGTACTCCTTCAGTTCGCTCAGATGCCTTGGCGGCAGCTCCAGCTCAAGCAGCTGGGCCGCGCCACGGATGCCGCCCAGCGGATTCTTGATCTCGTGCGCCAGGTTGCGGATCAGTTCCTTGTTGGCCTGGCTCTGGTCGAGGAAGCGTTCCTCGCGGTCGAGCTTGAGTTGCTGCACGTTCTCGCGCAGCTCGATCAGCACCTCGCCCTCGCCCAGGCTGCTGGCGATCGAGTGCACGTGCAGGATCTCGCGTCCCGGGCGCACCAGCGCCAGGTCCTGGCGCAAATCGCTGTACTGGTGGGTGCGGGTCTGGTCGCACAGCGCGGCCAGCTCGTCGCCGTTGGTGAACAGCGCGGTCAGCCCCTGGCGCGAGAGCCACTTGAACGAGGCGTCGAGCATGTTCTCGGCCGCCGGGTTGGCGTAGCGTACGCGGTCGGCGGCATCGACCAGCAGCACGCTGGAGGCAAGCAGTTCCAGGCCCGCGAAACGGGCCGGCTGCGGCTGGAAAGCGCTGTCCGGGTCGTTCATCGGATGTTGGCGATCTCGCGCCGCAGCGCTTCGACGTTGCGCTCGGTGCGGTTGATGTCCTCGCGCATCTGGCCGACGCGCTCCTGGTACTTGGCGTAATTGCGCTCGTTGCCGTTGCGCGGCGGCTCGCCGTTGTTGAATTCGCGCTTCTGCTCGGCCAGCTTCTGCTCCTCGGCGCGCAGCTCCTCGTTGAGGATCTCGCGGCGGTCGTCGTCGCGCACGCGCTGCTGGCTGGTGTCGACGCGCGGGAAATTGGCCGGGCTCGGGGTCGCGGCCGGCGCCGGGC
>DOUW01000294.1 GCA_003520365.1 Massilia sp. | reverse complement strand
GCCGGGCGTTCGAGCTACCTCGAACTGCTCGACGCCCAGCGCAACCTGGCCTCGGTCGAGCGCAACGCGGCGCAGCTGCGCGGCGACCGCGCCCTGACCACGGTCGCCCTGATCCGCGCCCTCGGCGGCGGCTGGGATGCGCCGGCGGCGCAGCAGACGCAGGACGGGCTGGCGCAGCGTTGACGGATTCCTGATCTCCTCCGGAATGCCCTTTGCGGCGGCCCGCTCACGCGGTCCGCCGCTTTTTTTCGTGCGCATACGCGGCCGGGCAGGGCGCTACAATCGGCCCATGCCCAACACCGTTTCCAAAGACAGCCCGCTGCTCACCGGCCTCGCGCCCGTGATCGCGCCCGACACCCGCATCCTGGTGCTGGGCAGCTTTCCCGGCGCCGCCTCGCTTGCGGCCCAGCAGTACTACGCCCACCCGCGCAATCAATTCTGGAAGCTGGTCGGCGCCCTGGTCGGCGAAGACCTGTATGGGTTGCCCTACGACGAGCGCCTGCCACGCCTGCTGGCGCACCGCTTCGGTTTATGGGACGTGCTGGCCGCCTGCGAGCGCGAGGGCAGCCTCGATTCCGCCATCCGCAAGCCGGCGGCGAACGACTTCGAGCGCCTGCACAAGCTGTGCCCGAAGCTGGAGACGGTCGGCTTCAACGGCCAGGCGTCGGGAAAATTCGCGCCACAGTTCGCCGAGGCCGGCTACCGCACCGTCGTGCTGCCATCGAGTTCGCCGGCGCACATGGCGATATCGTTCGAACAAAAGCTGGCGGTGTGGGGCGCGTTAATGGAAGAGGGCGATGCAGACCCGCAGGCATCGGGCCAGGCGCCGCTGTTCTGAATTCTCCGGCGCCGGTGCCAGGCTTCGCTCATCCATACGTCATTTCGCCATCCGTGCTACACTGTATGCAGTCGAGGAAGCACGCACACGCTTCGCGACGTTTCGGCAGGGCCGCACAACGACGGCGGCCGAACGCAGTTAGCCGATCGAGCCACCTTGATCGAGTGACATGCGGGAAGCACCACGTAGATAGCATGGGCGTCCTGCGCTCCGTACCTGGCAGATGGTCCAGGACAGGAGCACGATCCAGGCTTTGTCGATCACCGGCCCGCAATGAGCGGGCTTTTTTCTTCCCCGTGCATCCGCATCGCGGTTGCCGGCGCATCTTTTCCCGCCCGACGGCGGTCGATTCACCTCATTTCCGGTCCAGTCCCTGCGGGCGCTGCCGACCGAGGCATTGTTCATGGCGGCGTTGGCAGCCGGCTCGCAGCTCACACAAGGAAAGCATCATGGCAAAAGAAGACCTCATCGAAATGCAAGGCCTCGTCACCGACGTCCTCCCCGAAATGCGTTTTCGCGTCGACCTCGAGAACGGCCACAAGCTGGTCGCGTATACCTCGGGGCGCATGAAGAAGAACCACATCCGCATCCTGGCGGGCGACAAGGTGACGCTGGAGATGTCGCCGTACGACCTGAACAAGGCGCGCATCGTGTTCCGTCATATCGAACAGCGCGGCACCCCCGCTCCCCGCACCGGCTACCAGCGCCGGCGCTAATCTACCTGCCCGACGGGCGCGCCACGCTGGACTTCAGGCGCGCCAGCTTCGCCACATACCGCTCGCGCGTCTCGGCGCGGGTGCTGGTCTCGCGTGCCAGCGCCAGTTCTTCCACCGCCGTATTCAGCTCCCCCAGCTGCAGGTGCGTGGCTCCCAGCCAGAAATGAAATTCGTCGTTGTCCGGCGCGCGCGCCGCTTCGCGCGCGAACAGCGCTTTCGCACGCCTGAAATCCCCGGCCTGGTAGGCGCGCATGCCCTGGTTGAAGTAATGGAAGGGCGGCGCCGGATACAGGCGGTCGATGCGGCGCTGTAGCGCCTGCGCTTCGGCCAGCTTGCCGTTCGTGTTCAAGGCCTGTTCCAGGTTCTGCATGACGACCAGGCTGTCGGGCTGCTTGCGCAGGATGGCGCGGTAGACCTGTTCGGCCCGCGCCGGGTGGCCGCTGCGCGCGTAGATCACGGCCAGGGTGTTGTAGGCCTCCACCAGGATAGGGCGCTGGAGGATGGCGGCGCGCGCCCACCAGTAGGCGTCGGCAGTGCGGCCTTGCAGCAGTTCCTCGGCGGCGCGGTTGTTCATGTACAGCGCGACGATGTCCGCTTCCTCCAGCTCGCGCGTGCGCAGGCGCGCCGCGTCCGGCGGCGGCAGGAAATCGATCACCAGCGGATCGGTGCCGGGACCGTATCCGCCTGGCGCCGCCATGCGCGGCGCCAGGCTGATGTTGACGTGGGAGCTGACCAGGTAGAGCGAGCCGCTGCGGCTCCAGGTCTCTTCGGTCTCCACGCTCTGGAAGCGCACGTTCATCCCGAGTTCGCGCGCGAAGGCCGCGGTCATGACGACCAGCGACAGGCAGTTGCCCGCGCGTTCGGCATAGGTCTGGGCCGCGGTGCGGGTGACGGTGGCGTCGTAGTCGAGCTTGAGGTCGCTCTTGCTGTAGAGCGCGGCGACCAGGCCGCGCGCGCCGCCCTTGTCGCGCAGGGCCTTCCTGAATTCCGGACTGTCGAGGTGCGCGCGCATCGGCGCGCTGAGCGTGAACAGGTCGGCGGCGCCGACTTGGCCGCTTGGCGCCGCGAAGGCGCCATCGTCGAACAGGGAGGCGAGATCAGCCGGCGGCCGGGAAGGGGTGCCGGCGCAGCCGGACAGCAGGATGAACAGCAGCAGCCAGGTTTTCATCGCGTCTCCTTGCCGGTGGTCTGTTTCCAGTATCCACCTGCGACGTGACGCTGTCAAAACATGCTAGTGCTCGTCGTGCAGGGCTTCTTCGAGCTCGTCGAGCAGCTCGGCCGTTTCGTCTTCGTCCAGCGACAGGTAGGCGCAGGCGCGTTCGCCGCCCTTGTCCCATTCGACCGAGCCGGCGTGGCCCTGGTAGCGGCGGATCGCGCGCTCGGCCAGCAGCGACAGCGCCACCAGCGAGCGGATGGCGTCGGCGGTGTGCTCGTCCTCCAGCACGGGATAGTCGTGGTGGTGCAGGATGGCCCAGGCCACGTCCGAGGACAGGCCCCAGTTGCGCGCGAGCAGGGAACCGATCGCCGCGTGGCTGGTGCTGTGGCGTTCTTCCTCGACCGCGGTGAAGGCGCGCGCGGGCTCGGCGGCGGCCACGAGCAGCGTCGCTTCGTAGCCCGGGAAGCGCTCCATCAGCAGCGGTACGCCGGTGTCGCAGAACAGGCCGAAGGTATGGGCGATGTCGGGCGCGCCGATGCGCAGGCGGCGCGACAGGAACATCATCGCGTGCGAGCGCTTGGTCGACACATCCCAGAAGCTGGCCAGGGCGTCGCTGTTGGCGGGAATCGCCTGGCGCGCCAGCAGGCCGGTCATCAGGGAGGCAACCTGGTTGATGCCGAGGAAAAAGATGGCTTGCTCGATCGACTTGGCGCGGCGGCCGCCGAACAGAGAGGAGTTGGCCAGTTTCAGCAGGGCGCCGGCCATGCCGACGTCGCGCGCGACAATGCGGCCGATGGTTTCCGGCGACGGATCGCTTGACGCCAGCTCGGCCTGCAGATCGGCCAGCAGGCTGGGACGGGGCGGGATGCGGATCGACTTGATCAGCGCGTCGACGCGGTCGACCGCTGCCGGCGCTGCGGAATTCGATGCGGGAGCCGCAGCGGCCGCAGCGCGCACCGGCATTGCTTTAGCTGCAACTGTGCTCATGGGGAGGTGATGCTTTCGGGAAATACCGCAAAGCTTGTCACTATAAACCAGTACGGATTTCGTTGCAGCAACAGGTTGTGCTTCGTGTGCGCTTCGGCTGCATTGTGTGGCAAAACGGACAGAACCCTGTTGTAACGGCGCCTAGAATCACGACATGAACCCAACCAAGCTTGCCGGGATTGACTTTCTTGCACCAGCCGAGGTGGTCGCACGCCAGCTGATCGGCGTCACCGTGCTGGTCGACGGCGTCGGCGGCCGCATCGTCGAGACCGAAGCCTACGACCGCGAGGACCCGGCCTCGCACGCGTATTCCGGTCCCACCGCGCGCAACTTCGCCATGTTCGGCCCGCCCGCCCATGCCTATGTGTATCGCTCCTACGGTATCCACTGGTGCCTGAACTTCGTCTGCCGCGAAGAGGGCCACGGCGCCGGGGTCCTGATCCGCGCGATCGAGCCGCTCGCAGGCCTCGACATCATGCGCGCCCGGCGCGACGCCGAGGATGTGCAGCTGCTCTGTTCCGGGCCCGGCAAGCTGTGCCAGGCCCTGAACGTCACGCGCGACTTCAACGGCGCTTCGCTGGCGGCGCCGCCGTTCCGGCTCGAAGCCGCGCCGCCAGGGCTGGAAGTGATCGCCGGCCCGCGCATCGGGATCTCGAAGGCGGTCGACGTGCCCTGGCGCTTCGGCCTGCGCGGCTCGCGCTTCGTCAGCCGTCCG
>DOUW01000293.1 GCA_003520365.1 Massilia sp. | reverse complement strand
AACTAGGGATGTCCTGAAAGAGACGGTTCCACTATAAGGTTCTGCTACCCCGGCACTCTGTGCGATAACTCACACAAGCCTGGGAAATGTCACATTTCGAACAATTCTTTGTAAAAATCGAGATGGGGAAATGGCTTATGCATAAAAAAATGCCGCCACGGCCAGGCCGGGCGGCATTCTTCATGCAGGCAGCATCATCAGGCCATGCGTATCAGACCACGGCGCCGTCGGTCTCGTCCTTGGCCTTGACCGGCTTGACCAGGTCTTCGCGCTTGACGCCGAACCACATCGCCAGCGCGGCGGCCACGAACACCGACGAATAGATGCCGAAGCAGATACCGATCGTCAGGGCCATCGCGAAGTAGTGCAGCGACGGACCGCCGAAGAACAGCATCGACAGCACCATCATCTGGGTCGAGGCGTGAGTGATGATGGTACGCGAGATGGTGCTGGTGATCGCGTGGTCGATGACCTCGGTCACGCTCATCTTGCGCTGCTTGCGGAAGGTCTCGCGGATCCGGTCGAAGATGACGACCGACTCGTTGACCGAGTAACCCAGCACCGCCAGGATCGCGGCCAGCACCGTCAGCGAGAATTCCCACTGGAAGAAGGCGAAGAAGCCGAGAATGATGACGACGTCGTGCAGGTTCGCCAGGATTGCGGCGACCGCGAATTTCCATTCGAAGCGCACGGCCAGGTAGATCACCACGCCGACCACGACCATGATCAGCGCGTTCAGGCCGCTTTGCGCCAGCTCGTCGCCGACCTGCGGACCGACGAAGTCGACGCGCTGCAGGCTCACCACTTCGGCGCCGGCCGCGTTGGCGCAGCTGGTGCGCTCGATCTGCTGGCCCTTCTCGGTCACGTTGATCTGCTTCGGCGTGCCGCCTTCCGAAGCGCAGATCGCCTTGAAGGCGTCGCCCGAGACGGTCGAGCCGGCCGCGGTCTTCACCGGCGGCAGGCGCAGCATGATGTCCTGGGCGGTGCCGAAGCTGGCCACTTCCGGCGCTTCATGGCCGATCGAGCGCAGCGTGCCGCGGATCTTTTCCTGGTCGGCCGCGTGTGGGTAGCGCAGTTCCATCACGGTGCCGCCGGTGAACTCGACCGAGAAGTGCAGGCCCTTGCTCACCAGGAAGAACACCGCGGCGAGGAAGGTCAGCGCCGAGATCACGTTGAAGATCAACGCGTGGCGCATGAACGGGATGTCCCGCTTGATTTTGAAAAATTCCATGACGTTTCCTAGTCCTTAATTCTTTTCAGCGGGCAGGCCCGGTTTCCAGACGGTGCCGACGGAGAGCTTGCTCAGTTTCTTGCCGCGGCGGCCGTACCACAGGTTGACGAAGCCGCGCGAGACGAACACCGCCGAGAACATCGAGGTCAGGATGCCCAGGCTGTGCACGACCGCGAAGCCGCGCACCGCGCCGGTACCGAAGATCAGGAGCGCCAGGCCGACGATCAGGGTGGTCACGTTGGAGTCGAAAATCGTGTCCCAGGCGTGGCTGAAGCCGTTCGTGATCGCCTGCTGCGGCGTGGCACCGGCACGCAGTTCCTCGCGGATGCGCTCGTTGATCAGCACGTTGGCGTCGATCGCCATGCCGAGCGCCAGCGCGATGGCGGCGATGCCAGGCAGGGTCAGGGTGGCCTGCAGCATCGACAGCAGGGCCAGCAGGAACAGCACGTTGGCGGCCAGCGCGATGGCGCTGAAGATGCCGAACATGTGGTAGTAGACGATCATGAAGACGGCGATCGCGACGAAGCCCCACAGGGTCGAGTGCAGGCCGCGGCTGATGTTTTCGGCGCCGAGCTGCGGGCCGACCACGCGTTCCTCGATGAACTCCATCGGCGCCGACAGCGCGCCCGAGCGCAGCAGCAGCGCCAGTTCGTTCGCTTCCTGGGCGTTGCCGATGCCGGTGATCTGGAAGGTCGAGCCCAGTTCGCTCTGGATGGTCGGGGCCGACGGTACGGTGTACTTGCCCTTCTCCTTCAGCAGGATCGCCATGCGCTTGCCGACGTTTTCGCGGGTGACGAGGCGGATCTTGCGGCCGCCGTCGCCGTTCAGGTCGACCGAGACGGCCGGCTGCTGGTTCTGGTCGAAGCTGGCGACGGCGTTGGTGATGTAGTCGCCGGTCAGGATGATGTCCTTCGACACCACGACCGGGGCGCCGCGGCCTTCGGTGAACAGTTCCGAGTTCAGCGGAATCGCGGCCGACAGTTCGGTGCCCGGGGTCACGGTCGGATCGACCAGGCGCAGTTCCAGGGTCGCGGTGCGGCCGATCAGGTCTTTTGCGCGGGCCACGTCCTGCACGCCCGGCAGCTGGACGATGATGCGGTCGGCGCCCTGGCGCTGGATGACCGGCTCGGTCACGCCGAGTTCGTTGATACGCTTGGACAGGGTCGAGATGTTCTGGTTGACGCCTTCCTCGACGATGCGCTTGAGCGCCTCGGCCTTCATGGTGGCGACCAGCTTCAGGTCGGTGCCGTCGGCGGCATCAAGCAGGGTCAAGTCGGCGATCTGCTTGCCCAGCACGGTGCGGGCGGCGGCGCGGGTCTGCTCGTCGCGGAAGCTGATCTCGATCGCGTTGCCGCTGCGCTCGATGCCGGCGTGGCGCACGTTGGCGTCGCGCAGGACGCTGCGTACGCTGGCCAGGGTGCCCTTGAGGCGGGTTTCGAGCACGGCTTTCGAGTCGACCTGCAGCAGGAAGTGGACGCCGCCGCGCAGGTCGAGGCCGAGGTTCATCGGCAGCGCGCGCATGGCCTGCATCCAGGCGGGGGTGTTCTTCACCAGGTTGACGGTGACGATGTAGTCGGGGTCTTCCTGATTGCGGTTCAGCTGGCGCTCGAGTGCGAGCTTGGCCTTGAACTGGGCGTCGGTGGTATCGAAGCGGGCACGCACGGCGGTCGAGTTACCCGAGCCGTCGAGCGTGACCTGGTTGGCCGGAACACCCTCGCGTTTCAGCACTTCCGCGACCTGGGCCGTGGTGTCGCTGTTGATCTTGACCGTGGTCTTGCCGGTCGTTACCTGCAGCGCCGGCGATTCGCCGAAGTAGTTGGGCGCCGTGTACAGCGCGCCAAGCAGGAGCGCGACAGCGATCAGTATATATTTCCAGAGCGGATAGCGATTCATAGTGTTCCAGCGTTCTATGTTGAGCGGCGCGCGGCCCCAGGCATGGCAAGGGCCGCGGCGCCGGCTTACAGGGACTTCAGGGTGCCCTTCGGCAGCAGCGTGGTGACTGCGTTCTTTTGCACGACCATTTCGGTGCCGGCGGCCACTTCCAGGGTGACGTAGGCGTCCTTGACCTGCACGACGCGGCCCAGGATGCCGCCGGCGGTGACCACTTCATCGCCCTTCGCGAGCGCATCCATCATGGCTTTCAGCTCTTTCTG
Organism: Massilia sp.; assembly: GCA_003520365.1. Lineage (GTDB taxonomy): Bacteria > Pseudomonadota > Gammaproteobacteria > Burkholderiales > Burkholderiaceae_D > Telluria > Telluria haematophila. Next base: position 933 of record DOUW01000293.1, on the reverse strand, counting down.
GCGCTTCTGCTGGGGGCGGATCATCAGGAAATACATGACCACGAACATGATCAGCAGCGGCGCGAAGGTCGTCAGGTTACCCATCAGGCCAGGATCGGCGGCGGCGGTGGTTTGCGCGTAAGCGTTGGAAATGAACACAAGGACTCCGATTATGAGATAAAAAAAACAGCGCTGTATTCTAGCACCGGCGAACTGCCAGCGGCCATTCCGCCGCATCTGGGGCTGGGTATAAAAAATGCAAGTAGGAAATCTCTTGCAGATATGTGCGGGTTGCGTAGGGTGGGCACTCGTGCCCACGCGGTCGTGCTGATGCAGTCTGCATAGGATGAGCTTGCCCGAAACGGCCGCTCATAGGTTTTGGTTGAGCTTAAATGCGCGATTGCTCAGGAGGGATACCGCGTGGGCTCAAGAGCCCACCCTACAAAATCCCCGGTCAGCACGGAAGTGGCCGCTCACACACCATCCAAAACGAACCCGGTCTCAGCAGAAATTTTCCGGCGGGAGTATGATCCGCCCCCTTCACCGATCAATCCCGATTACTTGCCCTGTGCAGCCCCCTCCGGCCGCACCGGGCCCGTTTTACCCTTGCAAAAAGAAACACACGAATGTCAGCACTGTTTACCCCCTTCTCCCTCAAGGACGTCACCCTGCGCAACCGCATCGCGGTGCCTCCGATGTGCCAGTACAGCGCCACCGACGGCCATACCAATGACTGGCACACCACCCACTACGAAAGCATCGCCCGCGGCGGCGCCGGTCTGGTGATTGTCGAAGCGACCGGCGTCTCGCCGGAAGGCCGCATCACCTCGGGCTGCCTGGGCCTGTGGTCCGACGCGCACGTGCCGGGCCTGGCGCGCATCGCCGCCGGGATCAAGGCCGGCGGCGCCGTGGCCGGCATCCAGATCGGCCACGCCGGCCGCAAGGCCAGCGCCC
>DOUW01000231.1 GCA_003520365.1 Massilia sp. | reverse complement strand
GAAGGTGATCATCACCTCGGCGACGATCGACGCCGAGCGCTTCGCGCGCCACTTCGCGCAGGAAGGCAAGCCGGCGGTGCCGGTGATCGAGGTCTCGGGCCGCCTGTACAAGGTCGAGGTGCGCTACCGTCCGGTCGAGCGCGATCCGGTCGTGGTGGGCGGCGGCGTGGACAACAAGCCTGCGCCGAAGGCGCAGCAGGCGCGCGAGAAGCGCGACCTCATTGACGCGGTCGTCGATGGGGTCGACGAGTTGTGCCGCATCGGTTTGGGCGACGTGCTGGTGTTCCTGCCCGGCGAGCGCGAGATCCGCGACTGCGCCGAAGCCCTGCGCAAGCAGCATCCGCCGCACGTCGAGATCCTGCCGTTGTTCGCCCGTCTGTCGGTGGAAGAGCAGGACCGCGTTTTTCGCACCACCAACGCGCGCCGCATCGTGCTGGCGACGAACGTGGCCGAGACCTCGCTGACCGTGCCGGGCATCCGCTACGTGGTCGACGCCGGCCTCGCGCGTGTCAAACGCTACAGCTTCCGCAACAAGGTCGAGCAGCTGCAGGTGGAGCCGATCGCGCAGTCGGCGGCGAACCAGCGCGCCGGCCGTTGCGGCCGCGTGGCCGATGGCGTCTGCATCCGCCTGTACGAGGAAGAGGATTTCAACCAGCGTCCGAAGTTCACCGACCCCGAGATCCTGCGTTCGTCCCTCGCCGCCGTCATCCTGCGCATGAAGTCGCTGCACCTGACCGACGTCGAGACCTTCCCCTTCATCGAGCCGCCGCAGGGCCGCGCGATCGCCGACGGCTACCAGCTGCTGCAGGAAGTGGGCGCGGTCGACGAGACCAACGAGCTGACGCCGCTGGGCCGCAAGCTGGCGCGCCTGCCGCTCGACCCGCGCGTGGGCCGCATGATCCTGGCGGCCGTGGACAACGACTGCCTGACCGAGATGCTGATCATCGCGGCCGCGCTGTCGGTGCAGGATCCGCGCGACCGGCCGATGGAGTACCAGCAGCAGGCTGACGAGAAGCACAAGAAGTTCGCCGACGAGAAGTCCGAGTTCATCAGCTACCTGAAGATCTGGAGCTGGTTCGAGGACGCGATCGCGCACAAGAAGTCGAACCGCCAGCTGCAGGAAAACTGCCGCGCCAACTTCCTGTCGCAGCTGCGCCTGCGCGAGTGGCGCGACGTGCATTCGCAGCTGCTGACCATCGTGCGCGAACAGGGCTGGCGCCTGAACGGGGCGGCCGCCACCTACGAGCAGCTGCACATGGCGCTCTTGACCGGCCTCCTGGGGAACATCGGCTTCAAGGGCGAGGACGAGCCGGGCGCGGGTTATCTCGGCGCGCGCGGCATCAAGTTCCACATCTGGCCGGGTTCCGCGCTGACGAAAAAGGCGGGGCGCTGGATCATGGCGGCCGAACTGGTCGAGACCACGCGCCTGTACGCGCGCACCGTGGCCCAGATCCAGCCCGAGTGGATCGAGAAGATCGGCGGGCACCTGCTGAAGAAATCCTGGGGCGAGCCGCGCTGGGAGAAGAAGCCGGCGCAGGTGTCGGCGCTGGAGCGCGCGACCCTGTACGGCATCGTGGTCTACAGCGGCCGGCGCATCAACTACGCGCTGCACAACCCGTATGAAGCGCGCGAGATCTTCATCCGCGACGCGCTGGTGGCGGGCGACTACGAGACGCGCCTGCCGTTCTACGCGCACAACCACAAGCTGGTGCGGGAGATCGAGAACCTCGAGCACAAGTCGCGCCGCCAGGACGTGCTGGTCGACGACCAGCTGATCGCGGCCTTCTACGACGCCGAGATTCCGAAGGACGTGGTAAACGGCGCCGGCTTCGAGAAATGGTACAAGGACGCCTCGCGCGACAATCCGAAGCTGCTGTACCTGAACCGCGAGGAGTTGATGCGCCACGAGGCGGCCGGCGTCACCACCGAGCTGTTCCCGAAGACGATGAACGTCACCAGCATTGAGATGGGCCTGTCCTATCACTTCGAGCCGGGCAGCCTGCGCGACGGCGTCACGCTGGCGGTGCCGCTGTTCGCGCTGAACCAGATCCCGCTCGAGCGCGCGGCCTGGCTGGTGCCGGGCATGCTCAAGGAGAAGGTGCACCTGCTGCTGAAGTCCTTGCCGCAGAAGCTGCGCCGCCACTGCGTGCCGCTGCCCGACTACGCGGCGCGTTTCGTCGACCGCATCAACGCGGCTGGCACGTTCGGGCGCGGCGATTTGATCGACGTCTTGATTCTTGATGTGCGCGCCGAGACCGGCGTGAACGTGCTCACGGGCGACTTCAAGCTCGAGACCCTGCCGGCCCACCTGTTCATGAACTTCAAGGTGATCGACGAGCATGGCCGCCAGCTCGACATGGGCCGCAACCTGGCAGCCTTGCAGGCCGAGCTGGGCGCCCAGGCGCGCGAGAGCTTCCAGAAGATGGCGGAAACCGCACCGGCGGCGATGGGTGGGATGCGGCCCACGGTCGCCACGCCGGCTGCCTGGGGCAAGGGCAAGACGCCGTCGACGCCGACGACGCCCGCTGCGGCTGCGTCGGCGGCGCGGGACAAGAAGAGCGGTAATGCGCCTGCAGCTGCAGCTGCGTCCGCGGCTGCCGCCGCGCCGGCGGTCAGCCAGCATACCGGTTTGACCAGCTGGAGCTTCGGCGAGCTGCCGGAGCTGTTGGAGATCAAGCAGGGCAAGCTGACCCTGATCGGCTTCCCGGCCCTGGTCGATAAAGGCATGCATTGCGACATTGAGGTCTTCGACGACCCGAACGTGGCGGCGCGCACCCACCGCATCGGCCTGCGCCGCCTGTTCGCGCTGCAGTTGAAGGACCAGTTGAAGTTCGCCGAGAAGAACATCCCCGGCCTGCAGCAGATGGGCATGCAGTTCATGGCGGTCGGTTCGCAGGAAGAGCTGCGCGACCAGATCATCCAGAAGGCGATCGACATCGCCTGCCTGCAGGACCCGCTGCCGCATGATGCCGCGTCCTTCAACAAGCGCAAGGACGAGGGCAAGGGCCGCATCGGCCTGCTCATCAACGAGATCGCGCGCCTGGTCGGTTCCATCCTGGCCGAATTCCACGGCATGCCGAAGCGCCTGAACGGCTTGCCGCAGGCGGTGGCCGCCGACATGCAGGCGCAATTGCAGGGCCTGGTGCACAAGCGCTTCGTTGCCGACAACGAGTACAGCCAGCTGGCCCACTTCCCGCGCTACCTGAAGGCGATGAACGTACGCCTGGAAAAGCTGCGCGGCAACCCGTCGCGCGACGCGCAACTGATGGCGGAATGGCAGAACGCCGCCAGCCAGTACCAGCGTATTTCGAAGCAGCCGGGCAAGAACAACGACCCGCGCATGACGGAGTTCCGCTGGATGCTGGAGGAGTTGCGGGTGTCGCTGTTCGCGCAGGAGTTGCGTACGCCGATGCCGGTGTCGGCCAAGCGGCTGCAGAAGGTGTGGGAGTCGATGATCCGCTAAGGATCGCGCGCGATGCCGGGGCCATTCTTGTGCCCGTATCGCAGTTCGGTAGGGTGGGCACTCTGTGCCCACGCGTTACGCACGTCTCCGTCGCCTACGTCGGGATAAGTATCGCTCGCAACATATCCGCGAGTCAAAACTTGATCGTATCAGGCGATATTGCGCGAGCGATAGGTCGAGGTCTGTGACCGAAAGATGCGCCGGTAATGTGTGGGCACGGGGTGCCCACGNNGGGGGGGCGGGGGGCCCCCACGCCGGCCGCGCCCACCCTACGGTTGTGGCCGCTGACCTGAGAAGAGGTCCGCCACCGCTTCCGGCGGCGGATCGTCCGGCCATTGTCAGCCGATATTGCTGCCCCTGATCTTGCTCAGGTCCTTGTCGTCGCCCAGGTTGCCAGGACGCGGATCGAGGCTGCCGCCGCCGGCGCCGGCGCCCAGCGCAGAGCCCGCGCCGCCAGTCGTCGCGCTGCTGCCG
>DOUW01000230.1 GCA_003520365.1 Massilia sp. | reverse complement strand
ATCTCGCCTTCGCGGGTCAGCAGCTCGACCGAGCCCATTTCGCGCATGTACATGCGGACCGGGTCGGTGGTGCGGCCGAAGTCGGAGTCAACGGTCGACAGCGCGGCCTCGGCGGCGGCCTCGGCTTCATCGTCGCTGGTGACGTTCGGGACGCTGTCGGACAGCAGCAGCGTTTCGGCATCGGGCGCGTGCTCGTACACGGCGATGCCCATGTCGTTGAAGGTGCCGATGATGCCTTCGATCGCTTCCGGATCGACGATGTTGTCGGGCAGGTGGTCGTTGATTTCCGCGTAGGTCAGGAAGCCGCGTTCCTTGCCGGACTTGATCAGCGCCTTGAGCTTCTGGCGCCGGATCTCGAGCTCTTCTTCGCTCGCTTCGGTGTCGGACGAGAACGCGTCTTTCAGCAAGGCTTTTTCTTTCGCCTTGCGGTCCTTGGCCTTGGCCTTGTCGACGGCCTTCAATTCGGCACGTTCGACGGCGTTCAGCGCGGCGACTTCGTCGTTCTCGGGCGTGAATTCCTTCGGCTTACGCCCACGGCGCCCCGGGACCTTCACGGTCGGCAGCACGTAGCCCGACGTATCGATGGCGGCCAGGGCGGCGGCATCGGTGGTCTGGCTGACGACAGGCGCGGCGCTCGTGCGAACTTCGGCCTTGTCTTGCGCGTTGTCCGCCTTGGCGGACGCTCTGGTGGATTTGGCAGCCACTTTGGGTTCGGGTTTCTTGGTTGGCACAGGCGCTTTCGATGTCACAACGACTAACTTTACGATGGTTAAAGATAAAGTTTTGTTACCTTACATCACCCTGCAGACAGCGTACAACACTGCCGCGCTAACTGAAACTCCACGCCGCTTTTGACACGAAAATCGTTTCAAAGGTTGCAATAGTTAGCGTTTTATTATAGCACGCACCCCTTTTTTTCCAAGTTGCACAAATCCTAATGGTCAACTACGCAACACGCCCTTAGCGCGGGGACATCGCAGCAGCGTCTTCCTGCTCCAGAACCTGCAGCAACGCTGTGATTTCACGATAGCGAGTGCTTACCTGATCTGGGGGCAGGCCGCCGGAAAGCAACTGGCTTTGCTCCTTTTTTAGTGCATCTTTCTTGATTTGCCTCACAGCACTAGCCAAGACGATACGTTCAGCCTCGGGGTCGGATTCGGACTCGGATGCGATCTTGGCAATGATGCTGTTGTAGGCATCGCTGCCCTCTTTCAACTGTTCGGACAGGGCGGCAAAGTTGCCGTATTCGCCAAGCGCTTGCGCCATCCCGACCAGGTAGCGCAAGTTGTCAGCCGACTCCTGTCCGAAGTGATCGAAGGCTTGCAGCGCCTCGTCATCGAGGCTCAGCGACAGCGCCGGATGCGCGACCAGGATCTGCTCGATCTGCGCCTGCAGCCCGACCGGTTCCGGCCGGCCCTGGCGCGGCGGCGCCTTTTTCGCCACCGATACCGGCCTGGATAGCTCGAACAGGCCTTCGATCTCGGCCGATGTCGATTCCGTCAGGCTGGCCAGCATGCGCACGATCTGCAGGCGCAAGGCGGATGGGGTCATCGCCTGCAGCAGTGGCTTNNTGGACAGGTCGTGTTCGCCCGTCACTTCGCGGATCAGGAACTGCGACAGCGGCATGGCTTCCGCCACTTCCTGGGCAAAGGCGTCGGCGCCGAATGCGCGCACATAGCTGTCCGGGTCGTGCTCTTGCGGCAGGAACAGGAACTGGATGGTCTTGTTGTCGCTCACCTGCGGCAGGCAGGCCTCCAGTGCACGGCGGGCGGCGCGGCGGCCGGCCTTGTCGCCGTCGAAGCTGAAGATGACGTTGTCGGTCTGGCGCAGCAGCTTTTGCACGTGGGTACTGGTGCAGGCGGTGCCGAGCGTGGCCACGGCTTGCGGGAAGCCGAGCTGAGCCAAGGCGACGACGTCCATGTAGCCTTCGGTCACCAGCACGTAGCCGGCGTCGCGGATCGCCTGGCGCGCCTCGAACAGGCCGTACAACTCCAGGCCCTTCTGGAACAGCGGCGTTTCCGGCGAGTTCAGGTATTTCGGTTCGCCGCCGTCGAGCACGCGGCCGCCGAAGCCGATCACCTGCCCTTTCGTGTTACGGATCGGGAACATGATCCGTTCGCGGAAACGGTCGTAGCGCTTCTTGTTGCCGCCGTCCTCGTCGACCTTGTCGATCACCAGGCCGGACTCGACCAGGGCCAGCGCATCGTAGTCCTGGAACACCGAGCGCAGGTTGTCCCAGCCGGAAGGCGCGTAACCCATGCCGAAGCGGGCGGCGATCTCGCCGGTCAGGCCACGGTTCTTCAGGTAATTGATCGCGTTCGGTGCCTGGCGCAGTTGCGCACGGTAATAGTCGCAGGCCTGGGACAGGGCGTCGGTCATCGCCAGCGATTGCGCCTGCTGGGCGGCGCGCTGCTGGGGCGGGATCTTGTCGTCGGCGTCGGGCACGATCATGCCGACGTTCTGGGCCAGGTCCTTGACCGCCTCGACGAAGCCCATGCCCGAGTATTCGATCAGGAAGCCGATCGCGGTGCCGTGGGCGCCGCAGCCGAAGCAGTGATAGAACTGTTTGGTGGGGCTGACGGTGAAGCTGGGGGATTTTTCGCTGTGGAAAGGACAGAGGCCCATGTAATTGGCCCCGCCCTTTTTCAGCTGAACGTAGCGCCCTACCACGTCGACGATGTCGACGCGGTTGAGCAAATCGGTAATGAATGATTGCGGAATCACTTGGCTTACACAGTGTTTGTCTCAGGTCAGACTATACCGCAGGGCTCGCTACAAATTGATTTGCAACAAGCAAGGACCTCGTAGAGCCCTTTTGTGGTACATCAGGCGCCCGACAGCGCTTTCTTAACGAGGTTCGATACAACGGTCATGTCGGCACGGCCAGCCAGTTTCGGCTTGACGATGCCCATCACCTTGCCCATGTCCTGCGGACCGGCGGCGCCCGATGCGGCGACGGCGGCGGCGACTTCGGCGGCGATCTCGTCGCTTGATAAGCCGGCCGGCATGTAGGCGACCAGCACGTCGAGCTCGGCCTTTTCGATCTCGGCCAGGTCCGGACGGTTGCCGGCTTCGAATTGCGTGATCGAGTCCTTGCGCTGCTTGATCATCTTCTCGACGATGGCGATGGTCTGCTGGTCGTTCACTTCGATCTGCTCGTCGACTTCCTTGCGCTTGATCTCGGCCAGCAGCAGACGGATGGTGGCCAGCTTGCCGGCTTCCTTGGCACGCATGGCGGCTTTCATGTCGTTGGAGATTTGTTCTTTCAGGCTCATGGCGTCCTCGGGGATGGATGGGTGCAAACAACAAAACCCGCCGCGGTCACAACCAGGGCGGGTTCAAGAGACTTCTAGCAGCTACCGGGAACGGGAAAATTCCCGCGATCACCGGATTGTGGCCGGCTGGACAGTCTTAGTACAGTTTCTTCGGCAGTTGCTGGCTGCGGATGCGCTTGTAGTGGCGCTTCACGGCAGCGGCGAGCTTGCGCTTGCGCTCTGCAGTTGGCTTTTCGTAGAACTCGCGAGCGCGCAGTTCAGTCAGCAGACCGGTTTTTTCGATAGTGCGCTTGAAGCGACGCATAGCGACTTCGAACGGCTCGTTTTCTTTAAGGCGGATAGTGGTCATGTAAAAATCAAACCGTTGGATTTAGGGAAGAACGAAATTCTAGCAGCTTTTGACAAGTAGTGGAAGAGTTTACTGAGATGTGCTGAATTAGCCACATGCTGCGCTGGGGGTGGCTCGGCGCTGGTTTGCGTGCATGCGTTCGTGGGGCTGTTGCCTGCGCTGCCATGGGTGTCTTGAGTCCGCGTGGGCTCGGGAGCCCACCCTACGGGACATGCCGCGGGCCGCTGGCGCGGAAGGAGTAGAAACGCCGCGGACTGCTGGCTCGGAAGAAACCGGACGTTGCCGTTGTTTACACGCTTTCGCCGGCGGCGAAGCCGGAGGCCCAGGCCCACTGGAAATTGTAGCCGCCGAGCCAGCCGGTGACGTCGACGGTTTCGCCGATGAAATACAAGCCCGGGACCTTGTTCGCCATCATCGTCTGCTGGGACAATTCTCGGGTATCGACGCCGCCCAGGGTCACTTCGGCCTTGCGGTAGCCTTCCGAACCGGTCGGGACGATGGCCCAGCGGTTGATGGCGTCGCCCAGTTTGCGCAGCTTGGCGTCGGGCATGTCGGCCAGGCGGGCGTCGGGGGCGAAACCGTTGGCGAGCAGCAGGCCCTCGGCCAGGCGCGCCGGCAGCCACTGCGCCAGCACGTTGCCGAGCTGCTTCTTGACGGTCGTCTTCGCGCCGATCAGTTCCTCGGCCACGTCCATTTCCGGCAACAAATCGAGCACGATCGGCGTGCCCGGCTGCCAGTAGCTGGAAATCTGCAGGATCGCCGGGCCCGACNNCCCTTGCCCTTGCCGGAACCGGTCGAAACGTCGACCTCCAGTGCGATGCCGGCCAGCGGCGCGAACGGGGCCCAGCTCGGGCCGTCGAAGGTCAGCGGCACCAGGCCCGGACGCGGCTCGATCACCTTCAAATCGAACTGGGTCGCGATGCGGTAGCCGAAGTCGGTCGCGCCGATCTTCGGGATCGACAGGCCGCCGGTGGCGATCACCACGCTGGCGGCGGCGATCTCGCCGTGGTCGGTGGCGATGACGAAGCCCGCTTCCTGGCCTTCTGCGCGCCGGTCGATCGATTCGACCTTGCACGGCATGCGCCAGCTGACTTCGCCCTTCAGGCATTCCGATTTCAGCATCTCGATGATCTGCTCTGCCGAGTCGTCGCAGAACAGCTGGCCGCGGTGCTTTTCGTGCCAGCCGATGCGGTAGCGCTTCACCAGCGCCAGGAAATCCTGCGCCGTGTAGCGCGACAGCGCGCTCTTGCAGAAGTGCGGATTCTCGGACAGGTAGTTCTGGTGGGTGGCGCCGACGTTGGTGAAATTGCAGCGTCCACCGCCGGAGATACGGATCTTTTCCGCCAGCTTGCCGGCATGGTCGATCAGCACCACGCGCTTGCCGCGCTGGCCGGCCACGGCCGCGCACATCATCCCGGCCGCGCCCGCGCCGATTACCGCTACATCGAATTGTTTTGCCATGCCTGCCGCCCTGCCCTCGCAGGTTCCCGTGAATCGCCAAACCTGCCATTGTAAACGCTTGCGGCGGCCGTGTCCGCTGGTCTTCGCATCGGCGGGCACCCTCCTCAGCCTTCGCCGGCGCGCCGCACCTCCAGATCGCGGCCATTGAGGATCGTGCCCTCGGGGCCGATCGTGACCGCCTGTCCGGCGCCCTCGACCAGGCCCAATCGCGCGAGCTGCTCGGGGTCGACGCGCAGCCGGTACGCGCCCGGGAAGACGCCGGTCAGGACGTAGTAGCCGTCGGCGCCGCTGCCGATGGTCGCGGCGACCTTGCCGACGGCGTCGACCAGCTGCAACCGCAGGTCGCCGATG
>DOUW01000390.1 GCA_003520365.1 Massilia sp. | reverse complement strand
GCCGCGCCATCGAACTGTCCTGCGGCCGCGCCGGCCAGGTCCTGCGCGTCGGCGTCGCCGACCGCGGGCCGGGCATCGCCCCCGACCAGCTGGAACAGGTATTCGCGCCTTTCTTCACCACCAAGCGCGACGGCCTGGGCCTGGGTTTGAACATCTGCCGCACCATCGTCGAAGCCCACGGCGGCTGCATCGACGTCGAGAACCGCGCCGGCGGCGGCGCCATCTTCACCTTCACGCTGCCCACCGAATCATGAAAGCGTCATGAAAGAAGCATTCAAAGACCCTCCCCTGATGCTGTACGTCGTCGACGACGACGAAGCCCTGCGCCGCTCGCTGCTGCTGTTGCTGTTTTCCCAGGGACTGGCGGTCCAGGCCTTCGATTCCGGCGAGGCCTTCCTGGACGCGATCGACATGCGCCAGCCGGGCTGCGTGATCCTCGACCTGCGCATGGGCGGGATGAGCGGCCTGGCCGTCTTCGAACGCCTGCTGGCCGAGCACAGCCCGCTGGTGACGCTGTTCCTGTCGGCGCACGGCGACATCGCGACCGCGCTGGAAGCGGTGCGGCGCGGCGCCTGGGACTGGGTCGAGAAACCGGATACCCAGCAACTGCTGGCCAAGCTGCCCGCCGCCACCGCATTGGCGCGCGCCCGCGCCCAGGCGCTGCGCATGTGGGCCGAATTGACCCCGCGCGAGCGCGAAGTGGCGCGCCTGGTCGGCCTTGGCCAGCCGAACAAGGAAATCGCGCGCATGCTGGTGCCGCCCTGCAGCCCCCGCTCGGTCGAGACCCACCGCGCCAACATCTTCAGCAAGCTGCAGTGCGCCAACGACAACGAGCTGGGGCGCTGGCTGGCGGCGCACCCCTGGCTGGACTAAGTACTCGCCCAGAAATAAATGTGTTTTTGGCTGCCATAACCGGCGCGTTGCTGCGTTGGCTCGCGCTTGCAGTGCTCGCACTGCGGCGCACTCGCCGCCTTGCACCGCCTCCGGTTCTGTTTGCCAAAATTCACATTTATTTCCGGTCGAGTACTAAAAGAAATCTTGTTGGAAGCCCAGCGACTGATGGCGACAGCTGGCCGCAAAAACTCGTTTCTCCCTTGCACGTTTTCCATTAATCTCAACGCTACGCGTAGCGCGCGCGTGCACGGATGGCGCTGACGATGAGAACATCGATAGGAAAATATGCTGGACAGGCATTCCTGGCGCTGCTGCTTGCCGCCTGCGGCTCCCAGCCGATCCAGCGCCCGGGGCCTGGGGTGGCGGGCGGTGCGGACGAGGCCTGCGGCCCCTGTTGCGGCAAGGATCCCGGCGCCGAGGCCAGGTCGACCCAGGGCATTTCACCTGCCAACCCGTCGAATCCCTACGTCGGCCAGGACAGCTACGCCAACATCGTCGTCGATGCAGGCACGGTCCTGTATTCGCTGACCCCCGGCGCGCCCCCAGGCTTTGCGGTAACAGAAGAAACAATGCGCGAAACGCGGGGCGACCGGGCCAGCTACTATGCGCTGTTGCAAGTCACGACGGATCCCGGCAAGGACGAGCACGGCCAGCCGCGCAGCCTGCGCGACAAGGTCCGGGCCTACCATGTGGTCGAGCGGCTCTGCGCCGCACGCGGCAGCGCCAGGGCCAATCCGCAGTTCGGCAGCGGCGGCGGTATCCAGTATTATGTGTCCCCGGCCGACAAATCGAAGCTGCGGCCGGCCGACATCCTGCCGATTTCCCGGTGGTCGGCAACCTCGCATTGACCCCGCATTGACCTCGCATTGAGCGCGCATGGAACACGACGCAGCCTGGATCGACAATAGCAACGGCGACCTGCTCCAGTACGACTTCTTCGCGCCCAGCCACTGGACGACAGAACGCGTTGGCGCGGAGCAGGCAGCGATTGCCGACCTGATCGACAGCGTGGAACTGCAAGACCTTGCGCCTGCGCCGCGCTGGCTGCAGTTGGCCCGGCGCCTTCCCGGCCCGCTGCGCGCCGCCTTGCTGGCCGAGTTACGCGCCGGGAACCAGCTTGCCGGTATCGGGAGTGCCGGATGGCCGGGCGAGGGCAGCATCGTCGTCAACATGCGCGACCGCTTTTCCGCCGCACGCCACGCGCCGCCGTTCGGCGTGACGTGGCGCGCCCCCGAGGATGCCCACTATGCGCGCGAAGAACTGCGCCAGCGGGTCGGCGCGGTCGAGTTCCTCATCCTTACATGAACCGTTCGGAAAGCACGGGTCGCCGCTAGAAGTAATACCCCGCCTGCAGGTTCACACGGCGCGCGTAGCCGTCGTATTGGCTGTCAGTCGATGCCAGCCCGCCATAGTCCGGCGACACGTAAGGATGGTGCTTGCCCACCATGAAGTCGGCGTAGAACACCCATTTTCCCGCCGAGAAGGTCAGGCCGGTGACGTTCTGCACCGAGCGCTTGTAGCCGGCAACGCGTTTGTGCAGCACGCTGTAGTCGTTGTACACCTTGAAGCCGCCGAAGGGCCCGATCTTGCCCGGAATGTCGTAGCTGAGGTTGGCGATGTAGATATCGCCCTTGGTGGCGACCGGGTAGGGATAGCCGAAGCCGCCCACGATCACGAAGCTGTTCGGATCGAGGCCGCCATAGGTCTGGGTCGGCTCGTGGCTGGTGCGGTAGTTGTAGCGCAGCGCCTGCAGCATCAGGGTGACGGGGCCGGACTTGGCCAGGTAATGGACGGCGGCGGCGCGGCGTGCCGTGTCCTTCCCGGCATGGTTGCGGATGTCGCCGCTCAGCAGCGACACGCCGAGTTCCTGCTCATCGAACGGCCAGCCGCTGCGCGCCTGCGGATGCCAGGCCAGGCGCGCGACCAGGGTGTTGCGTTCGCTGTCGTCCTGGCCGGTGCCGTAGCCGTGCTCGTCGTCGTCCTTAACGATGTTGTACGAGTAGCGGTTCGCCGCCGGCGCGGTGTTGTCGCTGCCGCCGTAGTAGCCGCCGTCGCGCGGGAAGTACGCCAGCTGCCACTCCAGCGCGCCGGGACGGCTGGCATAGGTGATGCCGGCGTCGTACTTGTCCTCGAAGCCGGTATAGAAGGCGATCGACTGGTAGAAGTTGTTCGACGCAAAGGGCAGCAGCCCGAAGGGCACCTTGTCGACGCCGAGGTGGACCTCGCTCTTGTCGTCGAAGCGCAGGCCGACCCAGGCGTGGTGCAGGAAGTGTTCGCGGTAGCCGCCCTGCCCCCGCGGGTAGTTGTTGTAGCGGTACTGGGCCGACGCGATGCGCGCACCGTCGTCGTAGTCCACGTCCAGGCGCACGGTGTCGAGCCCGAAGAAGCCGCTCTTGTAGTCGTCCTGCCAGCTTTTGTAGATGTAGTTGAAGCGCACCGCGCCGCCGATCTTCAGCGGGGATGCAGGCTCCTCGGCCCAGGCCAGGGAGCACGCCAGGGTGCCTGTTACCAGTGCCGCGCCCAGGCAGGCGCGTTTGAAAATGTGATTCGACATGCTGATCCTTTCGGCAGCATGATACAGGTCCGAACCAAATTTCCCCGTTCTATTGGACGGGCGCCCCGGGCGAAGCGGGCTCCTCACCGGGCTGCGCAGGCCTGGCGCGCGTGGCCAGCCAGCAGAGAACGGCGCCGCCGCAGACCATGGCCGCACCCTGCCAGAAGGCCCAGGACAGCGGCGTGCGCAGCATCAGCGACGACAGCGCCGCCGACAGCACCGGGATGAAATACGAGGCCCCGGCCAGGATCGTGACATTGCCGTGCAGGATGCCGACGTTCCAGGCGCCGTAGCCGAAGCCCATGGCGCCGGCGGCCAGCACCAGCCAGGCGATGGCTTCGAGGGTGAAGTGCATCCGGCCGCCGCCTTCGAGCAGGTACTTGATCCACAGGGTGACGGAGACCAGGATGAAGAACAGGGTGACGCCGTTCTTGCCGCCGGCGATACGCGCGGTGACGGTGCAGTACGCCGCCCAGAGTAGCGCGCCGCCGAAGGCCAGGCCGTAGCTGAGCGGATTGTCGCGCACGTTGGCCAGCATGCCGCCCAGGTCGAAGCCCTGCTCGCCGCCCAGCACCCGGCAGATGCCGGCAATCGACAGCAAAAAGCCGGGGACGATCAGGAAGTTGGCCCGCTGCCGGTTGAACAGGATTGCCGCGACGATGGTCAAGGCCGGCCACAGGTAGTTGACCATGCCGACCTCGATCGCCTGGCGCGCATTGTCGGCATAGCCGATCGACAGGGCCAGGCACAGCTCGTAGGCCACGAACAGCAGGCTGCCCCAGGCCAGGTAGCGGCGCGGGAATTCTTTCAGCCTGGTGTACCCGACCGACAGCAGCAGGAACACCGAGGCCACGCTGTACATCATGGCGGCGCCGCCGGTCGGGCCCAGGTGTTCGCTGACGCCGCGGATCAGGCCGACGATGGCGCTCCACAGCAGGACGGCCAGCAGCCCGATCAGGGTCGCCTTGTTGGTGTTGTTCATGGTTGCGCAGTATAGGTCATGCGGCCGCAACGGCAAGATCCTCTGATATGCGAAACATATCACAGGCGCCTCCATCATATATTGGACAAATCAATTGTCATACTGCACTCTATGGCTTTGCCATCCACCAGCCGCGCCAGGAGATCCGATGCCGACCTACCGTTCCCACACCACCACCCAGGGCCGTAACATGGCGGGCGCGCGCGCACTGTGGCGCGCGACCGGCATGAAGGACGGCGACTTCGACAAGCCGATCATCGCCGTCGTCAATTCCTTTACCCAGTTCGTGCCTGGCCACGTGCACCTGAAGGACCTGGGCCAGCTGGTGGCGCGCGAGATCGAAGCGGCGGGCGGCGTCGCCAAGGAGTTCAACACGATCGCAGTCGACGACGGCATCGCCATGGGCCACGGCGGCATGCTGTATTCGCTGCCCTCACGCGACCTGATCGCCGACTCGGTGGAGTACATGGTCAACGCCCACTGCGCCGACGCCATGGTCTGCATCTCGAACTGCGACAAGATCACGCCCGGCATGCTGATGGCGGCCATGCGCTTGAACATTCCGGTCGTCTTCGTGTCCGGCGGCCCGATGGAGGCCGGCAAGGTGGTCAAGGTCGTCAACAACGACAGGAAGATCATCAAGCTCGACCTGGTGGACGCCATGATCAAGGCCGGCGATTCCAGCGTGTCCGATGCCGATGTCGCCGAGATCGAGCGCTCGGCCTGCCCGACCTGCGGGTCCTGCTCGGGCATGTTCACCGCCAATTCGATGAACTGCCTGACCGAGGCGCTCGGCCTGTCGCTGCCCGGCAACGGCACCATCGTCGCCACCCACGCCGACCGCAAGGAACTGTTCCTGAAGGCCGGCCGCCTGATCGTCGAATTGGCCAAGCGCCACTACGAGGGCGACGACTATTCGGTGCTGCCGCGCTCGATCGCGACCCGGGCGGCGTTCGAGAACGCGATGGCGCTCGACGTCTCGATGGGCGGCTCGACCAACACCGTGCTGCACCTGCTGGCCGCCGCCCACGAAGCCCAGGTCGAGTTCACGATGGCCGACATCGACCGCATCTCGCGCCAGGTGCCCTGCCTGTGCAAGGTGGCGCCGATGACCGACAAGTACCACATCGAGGACGTGCACCGCGCCGGCGGCATCGTCGCGATCCTGGGCGAACTGGCGCGCGCCGGCCTGCTCGACACCTCGGTGCCGACCGTGCACAGCCCGACTCTCGGGGACGCCATCGAACAGTACGACATCCGCCGCAGCGATAACCCCTCGGTGCACCAGCTGTTCCGCGCCGCGCCCGGCGGCGTGCCGACCCAGGTGGCGTTCTCGCAGTCCGAGCGCTTCGCCGACAACGACCTCGACCGCAGCCTCGGCTGCATCCGCGACCGCGCCCACGCCTACTCGGAAGACGGCGGGCTGGCGGTCCTGTACGGGAATATCGCCGAGAAGGGCTGCATCGTGAAGACCGCCGGCGTCGACGAGAGCATCCTGAAGTTCTCGGGCAAGGCGCGCGTGTTCGAAAGCCAGGACGCGGCGGTGGAAGCGATCCTGGGCGACCGCGTGCACGCCGGCGATGTCGTCATCATCCGCTACGAAGGCCCGAAGGGCGGCCCCGGCATGCAGGAAATGCTGTACCCGACCTCCTACATCAAGTCCAAGGGGCTGGGCAAGAGCTGCGCGCTGTTCACCGATGGCCGCTTCTCCGGCGGCTCGTCGGGCCTGGTGATCGGCCACGCCTCGCCGGAAGCGGCCGAAGGCGGCGCCATCGGCCTGGTCGAAGAAGGCGACCTGATCGACATCGACATCCCGGCGCGCACCATCGACCTGCGCGTGCCGGCCGCCACGCTGGCCGAGCGCCGCGCGGTGATGGAAGCGCGCGGCGCGCAGGCATGGCAACCGCTGGAACGCGAGCGCTACGTGTCGCAGGCCCTGCAGGCGTATGCCGCACTGACCACCTCGGCCGACCGCGGCGCGGTGCGCGACCTGGGCCAGCTGAAACGCTGAGCCGGGGCCGCTGCGCGCGTGTCCTGATCAGCCCGCAGGCAAGCCGGTTGGCGGACACGATACGGCCGTCGGCGCCATGCACCACGACGCCCGCCGGCAAGTGATCGAGCAACTCGTCGAGCCGGCGCTGGATGTTCGCGGCAGTACTGGAAGTCATGATGGCAGCGCGGGCAAGACCGGTCCGTCCTAGCTGTAGCACGGTCCCTCCGTGCGGCGGGCGGCGCAGGCAGCGTGCGTGCGCGGCTGGCCTGCCGGTCACGCTGGTCGAGTAATTTGCCCGTCCCTGCGGTCGAAGAAAGCATGCAGCGGACCGGCGCCCAGGCCGCCGGCCCCTGCCGTCACAAGGACACCAGCACGTCCCCGGCCGATTCGTCCAGGATGTGGCTGGTGGCGCTGCCCAACAATAATCTTTCCGCCAGGTGCGCGCCATGCTTGCCCATGACGACCAGATCGCAGTCGCACTCCTGCTCCTGCTCGACGATGCGCAGGATCGGATCGCCGTGCAGCACGACCGGCAGCGCATCCGCCGGCGCCAGTCCAGCGCCGGCGCACAGGGCGTCCATGCGCGTGCGCGCCTCGCGCTCGGCGGCCAGCCGGTAACGCCGGATGCTCTCCTCGTCCACGCTGGCATAGCGCATGTAGCCTTCGAACGGGACATCGTAGGCACGCAGCAATACCAGCTGCGCGCCATCGATGACCTGCCGCCCCATATCGGGCG
>DOUW01000387.1 GCA_003520365.1 Massilia sp. | reverse complement strand
GCCGGCCTGGCAGGCGCTGGGCCAGCCCGTGGTCACCGACGTCGTTGCCAGGCCGCGCGGCACGATCGAGGCGCGCGCGCCCTTCGTGCCGACGGTGACGGTGGCCGAGGTGCTGGAGAACATCGAGAGCGCGAAGCGCACCGTGGTCGACGCGCGCGCGGCCGACCGCTTCCGCGGCGAGAACGAGACGGTCGACCCGGTCGGCGGCCACATCCCCGGCGCGAAGAACCGCTTCTTCAAGGACAACCTGCAGGGCGACGGCCGCTTCAAGGCGCCCGCGCAGCTGCGCGAGGAATTCGGGGCGCTGATTGGCGACCCGCAGGACGCGATCATGCAGTGCGGGTCGGGCGTCACGGCTTGCCACAACCTGCTGGCGCTGGAAGTGGCGGGCATGCCGGGCGCGGCGCTGTATCCGGGGTCGTGGAGCGAGTGGAGTGCCGATCCGGCGCGGNNGGGCTCTCGAGCCCACGCGGTCGTACTCTTGCATACCCCACCCTCCCCGCGCAGCGACCGGCCAGATTTCGACTAATCGAGCGTCGTAGCGCGTGGGGACAAGTCCCCACCCGACACCCCCGATCACAGGTCGTACTCCGTAGGGTGGGCTCTTGAGCCCACGCGGTCGTATTCTTGCAAACCCTACCGTCCCCGCGCAGCGACCGGCCAGATTTCGACTAATCGAGCGTCGTACCGCGTGGGGACAAGTCCCCACCCTACACCCCCGATCACAGGTCATACTCCGTAGGGTGGGCTCTCGAGCCCACGCGGTCGTACGCTTGCAACCCGCACCCGCGCAGCGACGGACAGGTTTCGACCAATCGAACGTCGTACCGCGTGGGCACAAGTGCCCACCCTACCAAACAATTCGGGAAACCGGGTGCGACCGATTCAGGCGCGGCGGAACAAGCCGGGATAACGCACCACGAGCCCATCCTCATCGACTTCCAGCTCGGCCTGGAAACCGTTCGCAACGCCTTCGTAGCGGTACCGGTTCGCGCCAAGCCGGCTGTAAGCCTGCTCCGCCTTTTCCACCGTCAGGTCGGGAATACGCACATAGGCGACATCGATTGCCTGGCGTTCGTCCAGCGCCTTGCCGAGGCGCCGGATCGGCAAGGTGTTCGTGAAACAGCTGGCGGTGAGATCGATATCGATGCAGCCGGCCAGCTCCGCGATGGGCGCGCCGTCAACGCCCTGCCAGGCGCCCTGCCCGTCGGCGAACAATTCCAGCACACCTCCACCGGCCACCTCGACGCGGGCATGGCGCACGCGCCAGGCGGCGTCGCAACGAATGGTATAGCTGGCGCCGTAGTCGGCGCCGAAGCGGCCGCCGATCACCACGCCCTGGGCGATGATCATGTCGTCTTCCTGGCGCAGCGCCAGGTGCTCCATACCCGGATCGTCTTCCGGTATCCAGCGATAGCTTTTCATGACAGCCTCCTTGCCGATATGAGCGGCCCACTCTGAAACATCAGCGTCCGGTCAGGAACAGGACGATGATCACGCCAAGGGAGATCAGCAGCACCTGCGGGATCGATTCCTTGACCGTCGCGCGGCGCTGCATCTGTGGCATCAGGTCGCTCACCGCGATGTAGATGAAGCCCGAGGAGGCGAACACCAGCACGTAGGGAATCAGGCCGCTGGCGCGGTCGAGGGTGAAGTAGCCGAGCAGGCCGCCCGCCACCGCCAGCAGGCTGCACAGCAGGTTGAAGATGTAGGCGCGCAGGCGCGAGAAGCCGGCGTTGAGCAGCACGATGAAGTCGCCGATCTCGGTCGGGATCTCGTGCGCGACGATCGCCAGCGCGGTGACGATGCCCAGCTCGGGGTTGGCCAGGAAGGCCGCCGCGATCAGGATGCCGTCGGTGAAGTTGTGCATGCCGTCGCCGATCAGGATCATCCAGCCCGACTTGCCGGCCGCGTGCTTATCATGGCCATGGGCATGGTGGTGGCCGTCGCCCTCGTGGTGGTGCGAGTGGCGCAGCAGCGCCACTTTCTCGAGCAGGAAGAAGGTCAGCAGGCCGGCCAGCAGGGTCGCAAACAGCTTCTGCGGACTCGCCCCGGAATCGAAGGCCTCGGGCAGCGCGTGCAGCAGCGACGTCGACAGCATGATGCCGACGGACAGGCTCACCAGCCGCTCCACCATTTTGGAGAGCAGCGTGAACGAGAATAATGCCGCGGCCGAGATGCTGACGACGCCGGCGACGAGGGTCGCCAGCAGGATGGAGATTAGGATCGGGTCGATTTGAAGCCTCTTGTTCTGGACGTGCTGCGCTTGGCAAGCCGGGCATTGTACCTTTCCCGGCTGCCAAACGTGCGGCGGCGCTCGTGCTTACGCTCGGCTCAGGCGACGCCGTGCTTCGCGAACCAGTTGAGCGCGCGCTTCCAGCCATCCTTCGCATCGGCTTCGTTGTAGCTCGGGCGGTAGTCCGCATGGAAGGCGTGGCCGGAGTTCGGGTAGACCACGAACTCCGAGCGGCTGTTGCCCTTCCCGAGCTGCTCCTTCATGCGCTCGACCGAGGCCAGCGGAATGCCGGTGTCCTTGGCGCCGTACAGGCCGAGCACCGGCACCTTCAGGCCCTGGGCCACGTCGACCGGGTGCTTGGGCGAGTTCGGCGTCGCGTCGCCCGTCAGGCGGCCGTACCAGGCCACACCGGCCTTGACCTTCGGATTGTGCGCAGCATACAGCCAGGTGATGCGGCCGCCCCAGCAGAAACCGGTGATGCCGAGCCGCTCGATGTCGCCGCCGCGCTGCTTGGCCCAGGTGACGACGGTGTCGAGGTCGGACATGACCTGGGCATCCGGGGTCTTCGAGACGATGTCCTTCATCAGGTCGGCGATGTTGCTGACCTTGGTGGCGTCGCCCTGGCGCACGAACAGGTCCGGCGCGATGGCCAGGTAGCCGGCCTTGGCGAAGCGGCGCGCCACGTCCTTGATGTGTTCGTGCACGCCGAAGATCTCGGAGATCACCAGGATCATGGGCAGGTTGGTCCGGCCCTCGGGCTGGGCGCGGTAGACCGGCACGTCCTGGCCGTCGATGACGATGATGTGGTCGCCGGCGGAGAGGCCGGCGGTGTCGGTCTGGATCAGCGACTGCGCCACGACCGGCAGGGTCGCGGCCGCGAAGCCGCTGCCGACCGCCGCTTTCAAGAACACGCGGCGATCGACGCCGTCTTCGAACGCCGTGCTGGCAACGAGGCTGTCGCCGTCTTGTACGAGATCCTTCATGTGCATCCCTCCGGTCGCTGGTTGTAAGGTTGACTATCTTACCAGCGGTATGAACGGATGGCGCATGCTGTACGCGCGCGTATTCATGGGTGCAGTGCGGGCGCGGGTAGTTCGGGGGCGCGTATCGCCGCGTGGGCAGCGCCGACGGTGCGGCTGTGCTTCGTTCGCGGTGAAGCTGCCCACCCTACGGTCCGCGGCCGGCCCAGCGTAGGGTGGGCAGCTCCACCGAACGACATGAGTTGCCGCACCGCGCACGCTGCCCACGCGGTGATACGCACAGGCCGGGCGGCCGCGAACGAACCGCCCTGCCCCGATGCAGAAGCGTCAGTGCGCTTCTTCCCAGTTGCTGCCAACGCCGGTCTCGGCCACCAGCGGCACCTTCAGCTGGGCCACGCCCGCCATCAGTTCCGGCAGCTTCTGCTTGACCAGTTCCAGCTCGCCTTCCGGCACTTCGAGCACCAGTTCGTCGTGCACCTGCATGACCATCCGCGTGCCGAGCTTTTCGGCTTCGAGCCAGCCCTGCACCGCGATCATCGCCAGCTTGATCAGGTCGGCCGCGGTGCCCTGCATCGGCGCGTTGATCGCCGCGCGTTCGGCGCCGGCGCGGCGCGGGCCGTTGCCGGAATTGATCTCGGGCAGCCACAAGCGGCGGCCGAACACGGTCTCCACAAAGCCGCGCGCTTTCGCCGCCATGCGCGTCTCATCCATGTACTGCTTCACGCCCGAGAAGCGCGCGAAGTAGCGCTCGATGTAGTTGGCAGCCGCCGCGCGTTCGATCTGCAGGTTCTGGGCCAGGCCGAAGGCGCTCATGCCGTAGATCAGGCCGAAGTTGATGACCTTGGCGTAGCGGCGCTGCTCGGACTGCACCTCGTCCGGCGCGATGCCGAAGATCTCGGCGGCGGTGGCGCGGTGGATGTCCTCGCCTTCCGCGAAGGCCTTCAGCATCGCCTCGTCGCCCGAGATGTGGGCCATGATGCGCAGCTCGATCTGCGAGTAGTCGGCCGAGACGATCACGCTGCCCGGCGGCGCGACGAAGGCTTCGCGGATGCGGCGGCCTTCGCTTGTCCTCACGGGGATGTTCTGCAGGTTCGGATCGTTCGAGGCCAGGCGGCCGGTGATCGCCACGGCCTGCGCGTAGTTGGTGTGCACGCGGCCGGTGTCCTGGTTGACCATTTTAGGGAGCTTGTCGGTATAGGTCGACTTCAGCTTGGCCAGGCCGCGGTGTTCGAGCAGGACCTTCGGCAGCGGGAAGTCCTCGGCCAGCTTCTGCAACACCTCTTCGTCGGTCGAGGGCGCGCCGGTGGCGGTCTTCTTGATCACCGGGAGCTGCAGTTTGCCGAAGAAGATCTCGCCGATCTGCTTGGGCGAACCCAGGTTGAACTGGCCGCCGGCCAGTTCATACGCCTGCTGCTCCAGCTCCATGAGGCGCGCACCGATCTCGCGCGACTGCGCATCGAGCTTCGCGGTGTCGATCAGCACGCCGTTGCGTTCGATCTTCTGCAGCACGATCTGGGTCGGCAGCTCGATGTTCTTGTAGATGAAGGTCAGGCCCGCATCCTTTTCCACGTGCGGCAGCATGGTCTGGTGCAGGCGCAGCGTGATGTCGGAATCCTCGGCCGCGTATTCCTTGGCGCGCTCCAGCTCGACCTGGTCGAAGCAGATCATGTTGGCGCCCTTGCCGCAGACGTCCACGAAGGGAATCGTGGTGTAGCCGAGATGGCGCATCGCCATCGTGTCCATGTCGTGCGGCTTGTGCGATTCGAACACGTAGGACTGCAGCAGCGTGTCGTGCACGATGCCTTTCAGCGTCACGCCATGGTTGTTAAAGATGTGCATGTCGTACTTCAGGTTCTGGCCGAGCTTGGGCTTGTCCGGATTCTCCAGCCAGCCGCGCATGCGTTCCAGCACTTCTTCGCGCGGCAATTGCTCCGGCACGCCGGCGTAGCGGTGCGCCACCGGGATGTAGGCGCCCTTGCCCGCTTCCACCGACAGCGAAATGCCCACCATCTGCGCCGTCATCGGGTCGAGCGAGGTGGTCTCGGTGTCGACCGAGGTCAGTTCGGCGGCGTCGGCCAGGGCCAGCCATTTATCCAGCTGCTCCCAGGTCGTGACCAGTTCGTAGTCACCCTTGATGATGGGCATGCCGGGCAGCGTGTCCTGCGCGCCTTCCGGGGAGTTCAGCGCCGGTGCGCCCACGCCAGGACCTTGCGACAGTTCGCGCAGCATGGTCTTGAAGCCATAGCGCTGGAAGAACTCCCGCAGCGCGTCCTTGTCTTCGGGCCGGCCGACCAGGCTTTCCTCGATCGACACCACGTGGTTCACCAGGTCGCAGTCCGTTTTGACGGTGATCAGTTCGCGGCCCTTGGGCAGCCACTCCAGCGCCGAGCGCAGGTTCTCGCCGACCGCGCCGCCAATGCTGTGGGCGTTTTCCATCACGCCGTCGAGCGAGCCATGCAGGGTCAGCCATTTCAGGGCCGTCTTCGGGCCGCACTTGCTCACGCCCGGCACGTTGTCGACGGTGTCGCCGATCAGGGTCAGGTAATCGATGATGCGGTTCGGCGCCACGCCGAACTTGGCCAGCACGCCGGCTTCGTCGAGCTTCTCGTTGCTCATCGTGTTGATCAGGGTGACCTTGTCGTTCACCAGCTGGGCCAGGTCCTTGTCGCCGGTCGAGACGATGGTGTTCATGCCCTTCGCTGCGGCCTGCACCGCCAGGGTGCCGATCACGTCGTCCGCCTCCACGCCCTCGACCATCAGGATCGGCCAGCCCAGGTGGCGCACCGCCTCGTGGATCGGGCCGATCTGCTTGCCCAGGTCTTCCGGCATCGACGCGCGCGTCGCCTTGTACTCGGGATACATGTCGTCGCGGAAGGTCTTGCCTTTGGCGTCGAATACGCAGGCGATGTAGGCAGCCGGATAGTCGGCGCGCAGGCGGCGCAGCATGTTGACCATGCCGTGCATGGCCCCGGTCGGGAAGCCGTCGGGGCTGCGCAGGTCGGGCAGCGCGTGGTAGGCGCGGTAGAGGTAGCTGGAGCCGTCAACGAGCAGCAGGGTATTTTGCATAATGGGAATGAATAGTGGAGCTGGCCGGGTGGCCGAAAGTGACAGGCATTATCGCAGAATCCGGGCTGGACCAAGGGCGGCTGAGGGAAGTTGAACTTGCCATAAGAGCAATAAAGTGCGTAAACTGGGCCTTGCACAATGTCTGCAATCGGCCAAGAACGGACATCAACTTAGGGATAGTGGAAGGATGTTGGTGAAGAAACAATTAGTCTTTTGCGCCTTGTTTGCTCTTTCCTTGAGCGCAGCGGCTCAGCAAACCGACTGTACGAGTGTTGGCGCCCGTCTAAACGAGCTGGCCAGTGCGGACCAACAAGTCCGACAAGAGTGGAACTTGCTTGAGCAAGACGTCAAAACGACTGCTGCCCAGAGAGATGCTTTACAACAGCGATGGCGCACTGTCGATAATGAGAATCTGACGCAGCTCAAAAAAATCGTTACAGCCTGCGGCTGGCCTAAAACAAGCAAAGACAGCCATAGTGCGTGGTTGTTGGCTCAGCATGCCGACAGCGACATTGCATTCCAACGCCTCGCAAAAGGACTTCTTGAAGTCTCTGTCAAAGCCGGTATCGCGGCGCCGCAAGATCTTGCCTATCTTGCTGACCGCATCGCTGCCAATGAGGGTCGTCCACAAGAATATGGAACCCAGTTTTCGCAAACGGATCGCTGCCATTTGGTACTTGAGCCGGTCGATGATCGACAGCTGGTAAATCGTCGACGTTTGGCTATTGGCCTGCAAAGCCTTGAGGAATATGAGGCCGAGGGGCGCCGGCGGTTTATCCCACCTAATTGTGCAAATTCTGCTATCGAGCGGAAAACTCAGTGACTGCTTCGGGTCGGAACCAGACGCTACAGGCGGTCTGCAATCGGCCAGGAGCGGTCGATAAGCATCAACGTGCGATCTAGTACGTACGTCAGGAATCCCAATGCACACACTACGCGACTTCGAAATTGACGTCATCCGGTTGCTGGCGAACTCGGCACTCAACAAAAACCAGTTGGATGGTTTGTCATCTTTCACTGGTAGTGCAGAATACGAGTACACGGGGTCGGGCTACTTCTTGACTGTACGTATGCCGATGCTTCCCAACATTCAATGTACGCTGTCGCGCCCGTTTGTAGTGGGCGAAGCAGATGGGATTGTATGTGGCTTCGTCGTATTCTCGAACACGGCGAGCTTACGCTCGAATGTCACTCGTGGAGCGCGGTCGATGTGCCTGCCGATTTTCGAGAGCGCAATGTCGTCCCGAGCATACGTGAGGCTAACTACATTGATCTAACTGGTGATTGAGCTGTGCGGGCGAATGGCTGCTTCGGGTGGATTCCTGCCGGTAGCGACAGTCCGACAACTTTCCAGCTCGACAACTTGCTATGCTGGCTCGACCGCTTGGCCCAGCGTTGCTATTTATCTGAATATCGGCTAAATACCATTTATCTGATATTCGGATATATTGACTTTATCTGTTACTCGGATAAAATCAACGTATCTGAATAGCGGATATTCGTCTATGTCCTTCGCGCCCGACTACTTTACGCTCTCTACGGCGTCTCACCTCGGTCAGCTCCTCAAGACCACGCGCAAACGGCACAAAATCACGCAAGCTGCGCTGGCAGTCTATGTCGGGGTCAGCCAGAACCGCCTCTCGCACCTCGAGAATCACCCCGAGGAAATCAGCGTTAAGCAGCTGCTCAGCTGGTGTTCGGCACTAGAGCTGGAGCTCAAACTCGGAGAGAGAGACACGTCGGCGGCCAGCAGCTCGGCAGAGTGGTAATCATGGGACGTCGCTCGCACAGCCAAACCCTCAATCTCTGGGCCAACGGCGAGTATGTCGGCCGCTGGACGGTCAACGCCGCCGGAAACTCGGAGCTGCAGTACGATGCCGGCTGGTGCGCCTCTCCGCGCGGCCGCCCTATCTCGCTGTCGTTACCCTTCAACCTGCACAATGAGCCGCTGAAGGGAGCCCGGGTTGCCCACTACTTCGACGGCCTGCTGCCCGACAGCGATTCGATTCGCAAACGGGTTGCGGCCCGGTTCAAGACGGGCTCCATCGACGCGTTCGACCTGCTGGCCGCCATCGGCCGGGACTGCGTAGGCGCCCTGCAGCTGCTGCCGGATGGCGCCCAGCCGGAGGGCCTTGACCACGTGGCCGGCACTGTCGTCGATGACGAAGCCATCGAGCGCCACCTCCTGGACGTGGTGAGCCCAGACCACCGCGGCGGTCCCCAGGACCCAGACGACGACTTCCGGATTTCTCTGGCCGGCGCGCAAGAGAAGGACGCGTTCCTGTGGTGGGACGGCAAATGGATGAAGCCGCGCGGCGCCACGCCGACGACGCACATCTTCAAGCTTCCAATCGGGCTGGTGGGCGGCCGCAAAGCTGACTTCTCGACCTCGGTCGACAACGAGTGGCTCTGCCTGCGACTGTTCAAGGAATTCGGCCTGCCGACGGCGAACGCCGAGATTGCTACCTTCGGCAAGCAGCGTGTCCTCGTCGTCGAGCGCTTCGACCGGGTGCGTGCGGCCAATGGTCAGCAACTGTTCCGGCTCGTCCAGGAAGACTTTTGCCAGGCCACCGGCGTGTCGCCTCTGGTGAAGTACGAGAATGAAGGCGGCCCGGGCCTGAAGCAAATTTTCACCCTGGTCCAACAGTCGCAGCAGGCCAAAGAGGACATGCGCACGCTGATGGCGTCGCAGCTGCTGTTCTGGATGATGCGCGCGCCGGACGGCCACGCCAAGAACTTCAGTATCCAGCTGCTGGCCGGCACGGGGCGCTTCAGGCTGACGCCCATCTATGATGTGATGTCGGCCTATCCCGTCATGGGCCCAGGCCCGAACCAGTGGTCGGAATACGAAGTCAAAATGGCGATGGCCCTCCTCGGCAAGAACCGGCACTACCTGGCGCGCGACATCCAACGACGGCACTTCAACAGCACCGCGAGAAAGGTTGGCTACGGCGCTAACGCGGAGCTGCTGCTCCAGGAATTTATCGCCCGCACGCCGGACGTCGTCGAGAAGGTCCGCAGTGAGCTTCCGGACGGCTTCTCAGCCGCGGTAGCGGACAAGGTTCTGGATGGCGTGCTGGCCGCGGCGCACGCGCTGGAAGCAATGCCGCCAAGCTAAAAACGCCTAACAAACCCTGTCCTTATCATCAGAGCAACAAGGGCGTACACTGAGCCGTTGCAAACGTCTGCAACCGGCCAGAAGCGAACCTTACTTACGCAAATATGATCTCTGAATTCGGAAAGCGGCTTCTGTTTGCGGTTGCGATCGCTGCTGTGGCGGCGGTTGCTGCATATTTCGCTCCTCCTGCAGAGCGGTTTTTCGCTGCCGTCCTTACCATCGTAGGGTTGTCAATGTTGCTGTTGAGCCGGCCATCCATTCCTCTGCAAACGCGATTGCAGAGGATCGGGAAATGGGATGTGATCGCGCCTGCGCTCCTATGCGCAGCGGCCGCCTTAACGGACTCGGAAAATTCCGTTTCTTGGATCAGATTCTACATATACGGGAGCGTCTTCTTCATCGGACTGGGCACGGGGCTCTCTCTACTGTTTCGCGCTGAAGAAGTTGATTCCCGGCAGGTCCGCTTCGGGTCGTAAGCGGACGCTAAAATAGGTCTGCTTTCGGCCAGTTGCAGACGTTCAGATAGGTCCGCAACTGGCCAGAGGCGGACCATCAGCCACGAATGTTGAAAGCATGAGAAGCGCGGCGGTGGACCTCAACGTCGCCGGCTCGGCGCGGGTAGCGCCGGAGGCCTTCGACATCGACCTGTTGGCCAATGCAATCCGCGCGCCCACGATATGTCGGGGCGCGCTGGCGCTCGAGATGCTGCCGGAGATCAGATCATGGCGCGCCACGTGCGCGACGTCGATCCCGGCCAGCGGGGGTGGCAGAACTGCCGGCAGAACGACGATCAGTCGATCTCGCTCACGAACTGTCCGAGCGGGCGGCGCACCTTCGGCAGGTCGACCAGCCAATCCTGCTCGGCCTTGCGGTAGCCCAGCGGCAGCATGACCGCGCTGCGCAGGCCGCGCTCGCCCAGGTTCAGGATGCGGTCGACGGCGGCCGGATCGAAGCCTTCCATCGGCGTGCAATCGACTTCCTCGAAGGCGGCCGCGACGATCGCCGCACTGAAGCCGATGTAGGCCTGGCGCGCGGCGTGCTCGAAGTTCACCTGGGCGCCGCGGCCCGGGTAGGTCGATAGCAGTTGCTGGCGGTAGGCTTCCCAGCCTTCGTTGCGGAAACCGCGCACCTCGTTGGTGAGGTCGAACATGTGGTTGATGCGCTCCGGCGTGTAGTCGTCCCAGGCGGCGAACACCAGCAGGTGCGAGGCGTCGACCACCTGCGCCTGGTTCCAGGCGACCTCGCGGATCTGGGCGCGCAGCGCCGGATTGTTCACGATCAGGATTTCATACGGCTGCAGGCCGGACGACGTCGGCGCCAGGCGCGCCGCTTCGATAATGCGGTCGAGCTTATCCTGCGGCAGCTTGCGCGTCGGGTCCATTGCCTTGGTGGCATAGCGCCATTTCAGTTTGTCGAGCAATTCCATGTGATGTCCTTTCGAAATAAAGATGCGCTATTGTATTTTTTCACGGCAGATAGATAAACTACGATTCTGGCAAATGATTTGTTCTTGAAGGAGCAAGATGGGGCGGAAGTTCGATCACCTGGCCGATGTCGAGGTGTTTCTTAACGTCGTCGAGCACGGTTCGTTCAGTGCGGCGGCGGTCGTGCTGTCGACCACGCCTTCGGTGCTGAGCCGGGCCGTGTCGCGGCTCGAGGTGCGGCTCGGCACACAGTTATTGCGCCGGACCACGCGCAGCCTCAGCCTTACCGATGCGGGCCAGCGCTACGCCGACGAGGCGCGCGACGCCTTCGACCGGCTCGGCCAGGCCGAGCAGGCAATGCGCAGCACGACGGCGCAACTGAGCGGCAAGGTACGCATGAGCGTGTCCACCGGCTATGGCCTGCAGCGCCTGCCGCCGGTGCTGGCCGCCTACGCGCGCGCCTATCCGCTGGTCGAACTGGACGTCGACATCACCAACCGCAACGTCGACCTGGTGGCCGAGGGCTTCGACCTGGCGATCCGCTCCGGCCCGCTGCCGAGCAGCACGATGGCGTCGCGCCACCTGGAAGCGTCGCCGCTGTGCCTGCTCGCTGCCCCGGCCTACCTGGAGACGGCCGGACCGCTCGCGACGCTGGACGACCTGGCGCGCCAGCAATGCATCGCCTTCGTCCGGCCCAACACCGGACGGGTCTTTCCCTGGCAGCTGCGCGATGGCGAGCGCGACATCGATTGGATCCCGCCGGCGTCGGTGACGGTGTCGACCGACGCGATGGGCGTCATCTGGCTGGCCGAGCAGGGAATGGGAATCGCGCTGTGTCCGCGCCTGTTTGCGGAAGCCAGCCTGGCGGCGGGACGGCTGGTGGAAGTGTTGCCGCAGCTGGGCGGACGGACGCGCGCGTTCTCGGTCGTTTATCCGGCCCACCGTGGCTTGTCGGCGGCGTCGCGCGCGCTGATCGACATGCTGGTGGCGGCGCGGGACGGTCGATAGCGGACCTTTCGAATGCCAGCAATCAAAACCGATGGGTTGAACTGCCTTCGCGCAGAATCGTGGCTGGACCAAGGGCGGCTGAGGGAAGTTGAACTTGCCATGAGGACAATAAAATGCGTAGACTAGTTCGTTCTGGCCCAAGTAAAGATCGACCAGGCACGGAAGTACCGATTACTGCCAATGTGCGAAAGGAAACATCGCAATGCGAACCGATACGCCCAAATTTATCGCCTCCCAATCCATACTGTGGCTGCACGCGGACGGCACCGAGACGATGATAGACGCCCGCATCGGCGAGCCGTATCAAGTTGACACGCGAACCTGGGCCTGCCCGGCTGCGCTGGAAGGCTTCGATGGGCGTTACCCGGATATTTTTGGAGACGGTTCGATGCAGGCATTGTCTCTTGCGATGAGACTGATCGCGACACGACTCGGCCATATGCTGGAAAACAATGCACAGTGAATCGCCACGACTAACGTAGA
>DOUW01000388.1 GCA_003520365.1 Massilia sp. | reverse complement strand
GCAGTCGAAAGCGATCCGCGTCGTGGTGCAGGCGCGCTCGATCGAGCGCCTCTCGCTCGGCGGCTCGGGCAGCATCGACGCCGACCCGCTGCGCGCACGGCGCCTCGACCTCGACCTGGGCGGCTCGGGCAAGATCAACCTGAAAGGCGTCGACGCCGAGACGGTCTCGGTCTCGCTCGGCGGCAGCGGCGACGTCCAGGTCGCGGGCGGCACGGTGGGCAAGGTGTCGGTCTCGATCGGCGGCTCGGGCGACGTCGACATGGGCCGGGTCCAGGCCACCACCGCCAGCGTGTCGCTGGCCGGCTCGGGCGACGCCACGGTCTGGCCGCGCGAGCGTCTGAGCGTCTCGCTCGCCGGTTCGGGCGACGTGCATTACTACGGCGATCCGCAAGTCAGCAAGTCGACGGTGGGTTCGGGCGAGGTCAAGCGCATCGGCGCGTCGCCGCGCTAATGACGTAGCGTGGGCACTCCGTGCCCACGCGGTACGTGTTCATCCGGAGTTCGCAGCCGAGCCAATTCACTCCGCGGCGCAAACATGAGAGGCGGCGCGGGCGAGGCGCTTTGAGACGCACAGCCCTTAACGCGGCTCCCGTCTCAACGCGTACCGGTATCGCTAGTCATGCGTCCGTGTGGGCACGGAGTGCCCACCCTACAGTTCAGGCCGCCTCAGAGCTTCGCTATGACGGGCGCTCAATGCCCTTGATGCTGGCCGTGGCCGCTGCCATGCCCCTGCGCGGCCGGCGCCACATAGGTCAGCGGCTTGACCTGGGCCTCGACCGTCACGCTGCTGCGCTTCTTCGCCGCGTCCTGCACGACCAACGTGACCGGCACGGTCTCGCCTTCCTTCAGCTGGCGCTTCAGGTCGAAGAACATCAGGTGATAGCCGCCCGAGGCGAGGTTCACCGGTTGGCCGGCCGGCAGGTCGATGCCGTCGACGGCGCGCATGCGCATGGTGTTGTTTTCCATCGCCATCTCGTGGATTTCGGCGCGCCCCGCGACCGGGGTGCTCACGCCGACCAGGCGCGTGGCGCTGGCCGACTTCAGCTGCATGAAGGCGCCGGCGCTTTTCGCCGCCGGCACCGTGGCGCGTACCCAGGGGTCGGTGACAGTCACTTGCGCCAGCGCGCCGGTGGAAAACAGGCCGGCGGCCAGCAAGGCAAACAGGGTAGGCTTCATGGTCGGCAAACGCGAAATGGATGACAGAGGATTATAGCGAAACTGCGGCTCAGGCCGCGGCCTTGACCGTCTCGCGCTCGACCAGCACGGTGTCGACGCTGTCGGTCAGCCACAGCTGGCCGTCCTGGATCGTGCACTGCAGCTGCATCGAGCGCTTGGCCAGCTTTTCGAGCTGGGCGCTGGCCTCGGCAGGGATGTTGATCACGGTGAGGTTGCGCGCGCGCTCGAGCTTGTTGGCGATGCCCTTCCACCAGATGTGGCTGGTGGCGCTGTAGCTGTACACGTAGACGTGCTCGGCGCGGCCGCAGGCCTTCAGGAGGCGCTTCTCGTCCGGCTGGCCGACTTCGATCCAGGTATGGATGGCGCCGGTCAGGTCCTTCTGCCACAGGTCGGGCTCGTCGGTGTCGAACAGGCCCTTGGTAAAGGCCAGCGAATCGGACGCGTGCAGCGCAAAGGCGAGCACGCGGATCATCACGCGCTCGTCGGTCTCGGAAGGATGGCGGGCGATGGTGAGCCCGTGCTCCGCGTAATAGTTGCGGTCCATGTCCGCGATCTGCAGGTCTGCCTTGTAGATGGTTGCTTTCAGCGCCATTGATGCTTGTTGCCTTGATTTCTGAATTGTTATTTAAAGACCACCGTACGGTCGCCATTCTGCAAAATGCGGTGTTCCACGAACCACTTCACCGCCCGCGCCAGCACCACGCATTCGACGTCGCGCCCGATGGCGGTCAGTTCCTCGACCGTCATCGCGTGGTCCACCCGCTCGACGTCCTGCTCGATGATCGGGCCTTCGTCGAGGTCGCCCGTGACGAAGTGGGCGGTGGCCCCGATCAGCTTGACGCCGCGCCGGTGTGCCTGGGCATACGGGCGCGCGCCCTTGAAGCTCGGCAGGAAGGAATGGTGGATGTTGATCGCCCTGCCCTGCAAGGCATCGCACAGCCCCGGCGACAGGATCTGCATGTAGCGCGCCAGCACCACCAGGTCCACCTTGTGCATGTCGAGCAGCTCGACGATGCGCGCTTCCTGCGCCAGCTTGGCTTCGTCGCCCGCCCCGGTGGCCAGCGGCAGGTGGTGAAACGGGATATTGTAACTTGCCGCGAGCTGGTAGAAGTCCATGTGGTTCGAGACGATCGCCGGAATCTCGACCGGCAGCAGCCCGCTCTTGTAGCGGAACAGCAAATCGTTCAGGCAGTGGCCGATCTTCGACACCATGATCAGCACGCGCGGCTTGGCATGGGCGTCGTGCAGCTGGCCGCGCATGGCGCCGGTTTCGCAGAAGGCGGCAAACGCGCCGCGCAGGTCGGCGTCGCTCACGCCCGGGTCCTCGGCCGCGAAGTGCACGCGCATGAAGAACAGTTGCGACTCCGGATCGCCGAACTGGGCCGAGTCGATGATGTTGCAGCCGTGCTCGGCCAGGAAACCCGCCACGCGCAGCACGATGCCGCGCTGGTCATGGCAGGACAGGGTGAGGATGTATTCCGGGTGCGTCATGGCGGCCAACTCGTCGTAGTTTCGGGGCGGATCATTGTCGCATGCGCTTGCAAAAACAGCCACGCGAGAAAACGCACGACCGTGTTTTTTCTGTATAGTATCCAGGCCTGACCCAACCCCACAACCTGAACGGAGACACACGATGACCCAAGCCACGAACGACCAGTTCCTGCTCGCCGCCCGCCCCGTCGGCCTGCCCAAGGAGAGCGACTGGCAGCGCGCCGCGCCGGCACTGCCCGACCTGAACGAGGGCGACGTACGCGTCAAGCTGCTCTACCTCTCGCTCGACCCGGCCATGCGCGGCTGGATGAACGAAGGCAAATCCTACGTGCGTCCGGTGGCCATCGGCGAAGTGATGCGCGCCGGCGGCATCGGCATCGTCGAGGAATCGAAGTCGCCGAAGTTCGCCGCCGGCGACACCGTGATGGGCGTGATGGGCGTGCAGCGCTACTGGAGCGGCCCGGCCGACGACCGCGGCGCCATGCTGGCGAAGGTCGACCCGGCGCTCGCCCCGCTGCCGACCTGGCTCAACGCGCTCGGCATGCCGGGCATGACCGCCTATTTCGGCCTGCTCGACGTCGGCCAGCCGAAGCCGGGCGAGACGGTGGTGGTGTCGGGTGCGGCCGGCGCGGTCGGCATGACGGTCGGCCAGGTCGCGCGCAACATGGGTTGCCGCGTGGTCGGCATCGCCGGCGGCGCCGACAAATGCCGCTTCGTGGTCGAGGAACTCGGCTTCGACGCCTGCATCGACTATAAGGCCGGCCCCGTGAACGCGGCGCTGAAGGAACACTGCCCGCAGGGCGTGGACGTCTATTTCGACAACGTCGGCGGCGAGATCCTCGATGCCGTCCTCACCCGCATCAACATGAAGGCGCGCATCGTCATCTGCGGCGCCATCTCGCAGTACAACGCGACGGGCGCGGTCAAGGGCCCGTCCAACTACATGTCGCTGCTGGTCAACCGCGCGCGCATGGAAGGCATGCTGGTCACCGACTATGCCGCGCGCTACCCGGAAGGCGTGGCGAGCATCGCACGCTGGATGAAGGAAGGCAGCTTCAAGGCCAAGGAACACGTCGTCGAAGGCTTCGAGAACTTCCCGTCCGCCCTGAACATGCTGTTCGAGGGCAAGAACCTCGGCAAGCTGGTGTTGAAAGTAGCCGACGCCTGAGTCCATCCGCACCTGCCTTGATTCGTTTCGAGGCGGGTGCATTTTCCTTGAACTTGCGCGGTTGGAGAGCGTCTACTTGCGATGCACCTTCGACCCCTGCCGGCAAGCTGCCGGGAGGGATCGAAGGGATTTTTCCAATTCTTCCACCATCCACCGCTCACGTCGAGGACACCATGCAAGCCTTCCCCAACACCGACCCCGCCATGCACGCCCAGCTCGCAGCCCAGGTCGACCTCATCACCCAGATGCAGCGCCACGCCACCGAAGCCCTGGGCCAGCTCGGCGAACTGAACCTGCGCATGATGCGCCAGCTGATGGACGACAGCGTCAAGCTCGGCCGCGCCCTGGCCGCCTGCCAGGACCCCTTCCAGATGGGCGCGGTGGCGATGCGCGAATCGCAGCCGGCCGCCGAACACTGGCGCGCCTGGCAGAGCGCTCTGATGCAGGTGCTCAGCTCGGGCGGCGCGGCCCTG
>DOUW01000384.1 GCA_003520365.1 Massilia sp. | reverse complement strand
GCGCCGCCGGCCCAGCTGGCGATGCCGTCCGGCAGCGGCGCCTCGGCGTCGGCATGTTCCTCGGCGAAGGCCCGCAGTTGCGGCAGCAGCGCCGGCGGGACGCTGGCGGCCAGTTTCGTGACCTCGGGCGTGGCGCCGATCTGGGCCGCGTGATTCAGGGTGAAGCCGGTGATACTGAAGAGCAGCATCGCCATCAGGCAGATCGCCGAGCTGATCCAGTGCCACTGGTGCAGCTGCTTGAGATAGACGGCACGGCGGGCACCGGGAAGGGCGCCTGGCGTTGATAGGGAAGATGGTCCGCTTGAGCTCATCTTCAAATGATAACGATTATCATTTACCTGGTCAACAGCGCAATGCGGTGTGAAATGTGGCTTTACAATTAGAAATAATTAATTTCTACCCTCAGAGTCCGCCTCATTACTGCGCTTGCGTTACAATGTTGCGGGCCAAGCCCCGCCATGCCGTGGTCGGGAATTCCTTTGCCTTGTAACACGCCCTTCCCCCACAACTTGATGTAGTAAGTGCGATCCGCTAACCGGTCAGGCCGTGTCGCGGAAGGTTAGATTAACCCGCCCCATACTCGCGAAGCGCGAAGAAAGGTGAGCAAGAATGATGCAGCAACAGAATGCGAACTCGTACCTGTTCGGCGGTAATGCGCCCTACGTGGAAGAGTTATACGAAGCGTACCTGAACAATCCGGGATCGGTTCCGGAAAACTGGCGCGCATACTTTGACCAGATGCAGCACGTGCCAGCGGTCGACGGATCGAACCGCCCGGACGTGGTCCACTCGTCGGTGGTCGCTTCGTTCGCGGAACGCGCGAAACAGGGTCCGATCCGCACCGTGATCGCTTCCCCGGACGCCGAACTCGGCCGCAAGCGCGTGGCCGTCACCCAGCTGATCGCTGCCTACCGCTACCTCGGCTCCCGCTGGGCCAATCTCGACCCGCTGCAGCGCCAGGAACGCCCACCCCTCCCGGAACTCGACCCGAGCTTCTACGGCTTCACCGAAGCGGACCTCGACACCGTCTTCACCATCAGCAATACCTACTTCGGCAAGGAAACCGCGCCACTGCGCGACATCCTGAACTGGCTGCGCGACACCTATTGCCGTTCGATCGGCGCCGAGTTCATGTACATGAGCGATCCGACGGAAAAGCGCTGGATGCAGGAGCGCCTGGAATCGATCCGCTCGACCCCGACCTTCTCGGCCGACAAGAAAAAGCACATCCTCGAGCGCCTGACCGCGGCCGAAGGCCTGGAGCGCTACCTCCACACCAAGTACGTCGGCGCCAAGCGTTTCTCGCTGGAAGGCGGCGAATCCTTCATCGCCTCGATCGACGAAGTCATCCAGCGCGCCGGTGAAAAGGGCGTGCAGGAAATCGTCATCGGCATGGCCNNCGGCCGCCTGAACGTGCTGGTCAATACCCTGGGCAAGAGCCCGGCCGACCTGTTCGAAGAATTCGAAGGCAAGCACGCCGACGACCTGCCGGCAGGCGACGTGAAATACCACCAGGGCTTCTCGAGCGACATCTCGACCCCGGGCGGCCCGGTCCACCTGTCGCTGGCCTTCAATCCCTCGCACCTGGAAATCGTCAACCCGGTCGTCGAAGGTTCGGTCAAGGCGCGCATGGAACGCCGCGGCGACCGCAAGGGCAAGGAAGTGCTGCCGATCCTGGTGCACGGCGACGCCGCATTCGCCGGCCAGGGCGTGGTCATGGAAACCCTGAACCTGGCCCAGACCCGCGGCTACGGCACCGGCGGTACCGTCCACATCGTCATCAACAACCAGATCGGTTTCACCACCTCCGACCCGCGCGACGCCCGTTCGACCATCTACTGCTCGGACGTGGTCAAGATGATCGAGGCGCCGGTGCTGCACGTGAACGCCGACGATCCGGAAGCGGTCGTGCTGGCATCGCAGATCGCGATGGACTACCGCACCGAATTCGGCAAGGACGTGGTCGTGGACATCGTCTGCTACCGCAAGCTGGGCCACAACGAGCAGGACACCCCGGCCCTGACCCAGCCGCTGATGTACAAGAAGATCGCCAAGCACCCGGGCACCCGCAAGCTGTACGCGGAGAAGCTGGCTGCCCAGGGCACCATCCCGGCCGAGGCCGGTGACCAGCTGGTCGCCGAGTACCGCAACGCGATGGACGCCGGCAAGCACACCGTCGATCCGGTCCTGACCAACTTCAAGGGCAAGTACGCCGTCGACTGGGCGCCGTTCCTGAACAAGAAGTGGACCGACGCCGCCGACACCGCCGTGCCGCTGACCGAGCTGAAGCGCCTGGCAGAACGCATCACCAAGGTCCCGGAAGGCTTCAAGCCGCACTCGCTGGTCGAGAAGGTCCTGAACGACCGCGCCAACATGGGCAAGGGCGAGATGAACCTCGACTGGGGCATGGGCGAGCACCTGGCCTTCGCCTCGCTGCTGTCCTCGGGCTACGCGATCCGCCTGTCGGGCCAGGATGCCGGCCGCGGCACCTTCGTGCACCGCCACGCCGTGCTGCACGACCAGAACCGCGAGCGCTGGGACCAGGGCATCTACCTGCCGCTGGCCAATGTCTCGGACAACCAGGCCAACTTCACCGTGATCGACTCGGTGCTGTCGGAAGAAGCGGTGCTCGGCTTCGAGTACGGCTACTCGACCGCCGAACCGAACACGCTGACCATCTGGGAAGCCCAGTTCGGCGACTTCGTCAACGGCGCCCAGGTCGTCATCGACCAGTTCATCGCCTCGGGCGAAGTGAAGTGGGGCCGCGCCTCGGGCCTGACCATGATGCTGCCGCACGGCTACGAAGGCCAGGGTCCGGAGCACTCGTCGGCCCGTATCGAGCGCTTCCTGCAGCTGTGCGCCGACAACAACATGCAAGTGGTGCAGCCGACCACGGCCGCCCAGATCTTCCACCTGCTGCGCCGCCAGATGGTGCGCCAGTTCCGTAAGCCGCTGGTGATCTTCACGCCGAAGTCGCTGCTGCGCAACAAGGACGCCGGCTCGCCGCTGACCGACCTGGCCAAGGGCGGTTTCCAGACCGTGATCGGCGAAGTCGACGAGAAGATCGAGGCCTCGAAGGTCAAGCGTGTGCTGGTCTGCTCGGGCAAGGTCTACTATGACCTGGTCAACACCCGCAAGGCCCGCAATGCCAACGACGTGGCGATCATCCGTATCGAACAGATGTATCCGTTCCCGCACAAGTCGTTCGCGGCCGAGCTGAAGAAGTTCAGCAACGCGACCGAAGTGGTGTGGACGCAGGATGAACCGCAGAACCAGGGTCCGTGGTTCCAGATCCAGCACAACATCTTCGAAAGCATGGACGAAGGCCAGCGCCTGGCGTATGCCGGCCGTCCTGCTTCCTCGTCGCCTGCGGTCGGCTATGCCGACAAGCACGTGGCGCAGCAGAAGGAACTGCTGGAAACCGCGTTCTCGAAGCTCAAGGGTTTCATCCTGACCAAGTAAGAAGACACACCACGCCCCCGTGCGCGCATGCGCCGGGGGTTTTGTACAGAATACATAACGGAGTTACATAAAAATGGCACAAATCGAAGTCAAGGTCCCCCAACTGTCGGAATCGGTTGCTGAAGCGACCCTGCTGTCCTGGCACAAGAAAGTCGGCGAGTCGGTTGACCGCGACGAGAACATGATCGACATCGAGACCGACAAGGTGGTCCTGGAACTGCCGGCCCCGAGCGCCGGTGTGATCGTGCAACTGATCAAGAACGACGGCGCCACCGTCACCTCGGGCGAAGTCATCGCCATCATCGACACCGAAGCCTCGGCTCAGACCAGCCCGGTCGCCGTGCGTTCGGCCCCGGTGCAGCAAGCCCCTGAAGCACCGGCCGCCGCTCCGGCAGCCGCCTCGACTGGCTCGAAGGGCGACGTCGCCATGCCGGCCGCCGCCAAGATCCTGGCCGACAACAACATGAGCGCAGCCGATGCCACCGGCACCGGCCGCGACGGCCGCGTGACCAAGGGCGACGCCCTGGCCGCTGTCGCCATCAAGCCTGCCGCCGCTCCGGCACCGGCCGCCAAGCCTGCTCTCCAGCAAGTCGCCGCCCCGGTCGCGAACCTGGGCGACCGTCCGGAAGAGCGCGTGCCGATGAGCCGCCTGCGCGCCCGTATCGCCGAGCGTCTGCTGCAGTCGCAGCAGACCAACGCGATCCTGACCACGTTCAACGAAGTGAACATGGCCCCGGTCATGGAACTGCGCAACAAGTACAAGGACAAGTTCGAGAAAGAGCACGGCGTCAAGCTGGGCTTCATGTCCTTCTTCGTCAAGGCCGCCGTTGCCGCACTGAAGAAGTACCCGATCCTGAACGCCTCGGTCGACGGTAACGACATCGTCTACCACGGCTACTTCGACATCGGTATCGCCGTCGGTTCGCCGCGCGGCCTGGTGGTGCCGATCCTGCGCAACGCCGACCAGATGTCGATCGCCGAGATCGAGAAGAAGATCGGCGAATTCGGCCAGAAGGCCAAGGACGGCAAGCTGACCCTGGAAGACCTGTCGGGCGGTACCTTCTCGATCTCGAACGGCGGCGTGTTCGGCTCGATGCTGTCGACCCCGATCATCAACCCGCCGCAGTCGGCGATCCTGGGCGTGCACGCCACCAAGGACCGCGCTGTCGTGGAAAACGGCCAGATCGTCATCCGCCCGATGAACTACCTGGCCATGTCGTACGACCACCGTATCATCGACGGCCGCGAAGCCGTGCTGGGCCTGGTCGCCATGAAGGAAGCGCTGGAAGATCCGGCGCGCCTGCTGCTCGACCTGTAATTCCGCAGCAACGTAGCAGGTAGGTATTTAAGTAGTACCCGGACATGCGCGCCGAGCGCGCATGTTCACCGACTAGTGAGGACTGCCATGATCTCCGATGAAATCCGGCGTTTGCACGAGCTGCACCAGGCCGGCGCCCTGAGCGACGCCGAATTCGAACAGGCCAAGGCCAGGGTGTTATCGGGTGCGGCACCCGGCGCCGGCACCAGCGCCGGGCCGCGCGTCAACCTGAACAAGGGCGCGAGCGAGTTCAAGGCCGGCTGCACCGTGGTCGAAACCCAGTTGCGCGCGCTGCGCCGTTCGCGTACCGACCGCTGGATCGGCGGTGTCTGCGGCGGCCTGAACGGCGTGCTGGGCATCGAGGCCTGGGTCTGGCGCCTGGTCTTCGTGCTGTTCTCCCTGCTGACCTCCGGGTTCGGCGCACTGGTCTACCTGCTGATGTGGATTTTTGTCCCAGAAGAATAAATAAGGAAGCTATTCATGAGTAACGAGAAACAATTCGACGTCGTCGTCATCGGCGGCGGCCCTGGCGGCTACATCGCCGCCATCCGCGCGGCCCAGCTGGGCTTCAAGACCGCCTGCATCGACGAGTGGAGCAACGCGGCAGGCAAGCCGGCCCCGGGCGGCACCTGCACCAACGTCGGCTGCATCCCGTCGAAAGCGCTGCTGCAGTCGTCGGAACACTTCGAGCACGCCGGCCACGCCTTCGCCGAGCACGGCATCAACGTGTCGAGCCTGGAACTGAACCTGCCGCAGATGCTCAAGCGTAAGGATTCGGTCGTCAAGGCGAACAACGACGGCATTCTCTACCTGTTCAAGAAGAACAAGGTCTCCTTCTTCCACGGCCGCGGCTCGTTCGCCGGCAAGGCGGAAGGCGGTTACACCATCAACGTCACCGGTCCGAGCACCGAGACCCTGACGGCCAAGAACGTCGTCGTCGCCACCGGCTCGAACGCACGCGAACTGCCGGGCGCACCGTTCGACGAGAAGATCATCCTGTCGAACACCGGCGCGCTGGCCATCGACGCGGTTCCGTCGAAGCTGGGCGTGATCGGCGCCGGCGTCATCGGCCTGGAAATGGGTTCGGTGTGGCGCCGCGTGGGCGCGGACGTCACCGTGCTCGAAGGCCTGCCGACCTTCCTGGGCGCGGTCGACGAGCAGATCGCCAAGGAAGCGCACAAGCTGTTCACCAAGCAGGGCCTGAAGATCAACCTGGGCTGCAAGATCGGCGCGATCACCAAGGGCGAGAACAACGTCACCGTCGCCTACGCCGACAGCACCGGCGCCGAGCAGACCGCGACGTTCGACCGTCTGATCATCTCGATCGGCCGCGTGCCGAACACCACCGGCCTGAACGGCGAAGCCGTCGGCCTGCAGCTCGACGAGCGCGGCTTCGTGGTCGTCGACGACGAATGCCGCACCAGCCTGCCGGGCGTGTGGGCGGTGGGCGACGTCGTGCGCGGCCCGATGCTGGCGCACAAGGCGGAAGAAGAGGGCGTCGCGGTTGCCGAGCGCATCGCCGGCCAGCACGGCCACGTCAACTTCAACACCATCCCCTGGGTCATCTACACCTCGCCGGAAATCGCCTGGGTCGGCAAGACCGAGCAGCAGCTGAAGGCCGAAGGCGTGGCGTATAAAGCCGGCACCTTCCCGTTCATGGCCAACGGCCGTGCGCGCGCGCTGGGCGACACCTCGGGCATGGTCAAGTTCCTGGCCGATGCCACGACCGACGAAATCCTGGGCGTGCACATCGTCGGCCCGGTCGCTTCGGAACTGATCTCGGAAGCCGTGGTCGCGATGGAATTCAAGGCCTCGTCGGAAGACATCGCCCGCATCTGCCACGCGCACCCGTCGCTGTCGGAAGCCGTCAAGGAAGCCGCGCTGGCGGTCGACAAGCGTTCGCTGAACTTCTAAGACGACAATCGCATGTCGGTAGGGTGGGCGCCCCTGTGCCCACGCGTGAACGATGGACATTGTTGGCTTGATTCCTGTGCCAACGCCATGCAAACGTCACGCGTGGGCACGGGGCGCCCACCCTACGTTTATCCACGTTCGTGGCTACGACGGTCACGCACGTCTTGAATTGCACATCTCATGAACGTCCAAGAGTATTACCAGCACGCGCTGACCGAGCGCGGCTTCAAGTCCGACCCAGCCCAGGCCCGTGCGGTCGAGCGGCTGCAGCAGGCGTACGACGACTGGGTCCAGTACAAGGCCCAGCGGTCGTCCGCTTTCAGGCGCCTCATCAACCGTCCCGAGGTGCCGAAGGGCGTCTACATGTGGGGCGGGGTGGGGCGCGGCAAGTCCTTCCTGATGGACAGCTTCTATTCGGTGGTGCCGGTGGTGCGCAAGACGCGCCTGCACTTCCACGAGTTCATGCGCGCCGTGCATGGCCAACTCGACGAGCTCAAGGGCGTCGCCAATCCGCTCGACGAGGTCGCCAAGCGCATCGCCAAAAAATACCGCCTGATCTGCTTCGACGAATTCCACGTCTCGGACATCGCCGACGCGATGATCCTGTATAACCTGCTCAATGCCCTGTTCGACAACGGCGTGTCCTTCGTGATGACCTCGAACTACGAGCCGTCCACGCTGTATCCGGACGGGCTGCACCGCGACCGCATGCTGCCGACCATCGCACTGCTGCAGGAAAAGCTCGACGTCATGAACGTCGACGCCGGCAACGACTACCGCAAGCGCGCGCTCGAGCAGGTGCAGGCGTACTACACGCCGCTGAACGCCGCGTCGGACCACCTGCTCCGCGAGGCCTATGCCAAGGTGGCCGACACCGCCGACGAAAGCCCGATCGTCCACATCGAGAACCGCGAGATCCGCGCCCTGCGCCGGGCCGGCGGCGTGATCTGGTTCGATTTCGCGACCCTGTGCGGCGGCCCGCGTTCGCAGAACGACTACCTGGAACTGGCCACGCGCTTCCACACCGTGATCCTGTCCGGCATCCCCGTGATGTCGGCCGGCCAGTCCTCGGAAGCGCGCCGCTTCACCTGGCTGATCGACGTGTTCTACGACCACAAGGTCAAGCTCATCATGTCGGCGGCCAGCGAACCCGAGGAGCTGTATACCCAGGGCATGCTGGCGAACGAATTTCACCGTACCGTCTCGCGTATCATTGAGATGCAGTCGCGCGAGTACATGCTCGCCGAGCGGCGCGGCGCGGCCGACGCCATCGCATGATCAACAAGGTAACAAGGCCACAAGGAACAAGATGAGAAAAGCACAGTCCCTATTGCGCAGCGCAGCCTGCACCCTGGTCCTGGGCTTGCTGGCCGCCTGCGCCAGCGAGCGCCAGGCGCCGCCGCTGGCGCCGGCCTCGCCGACCACCTCGGTGGCC
>DOUW01000385.1 GCA_003520365.1 Massilia sp. | reverse complement strand
GCTGCGGCCCGAGCCAGGCGAGCAGGCGCGTGAGGTCGACGCCGGCCAGCGCTTCCTCGGCGACGACGGCCGCGCCGGCGCCGGCTTCGATGCGTTCGACGAAGGTCTCGAAGCCGGTTGCGGTGTCGCAGCCGAAGCCGTCGCCCGCGAGGACCGAGCACATGACTTCGGCGTCGCGCCCGCGCGGCGCGAAGATCAGGACGCGTTCGTCGGCAGTGCTAGCGGACGGCATCGGCATCGGTCGCCATCATCGGCGTCTGGCCGCGATAGCTGGGCAGGCCGGTCAGCACGCCCTCGAAGCCTTCGAGCGGCTCGCCGATGCGGACGCCGTCGGCGCCGAGCTGCAGCTCATGGATGGTCAGCGCGTGGGTCGCGGTGCGGCTCTTGATGACGGTGAGCGCGCGGCGCAGGCGGCCGTTCGACTCGAAGAAGCGCATCAGCACGGTCGTATCGGACAGGTAGCTCAGGTCGACGTCGGTACGCATTTCGCCGATCAGGCCATGCTGGCCGAGCACCAGCACCGTGGTCACACCCTGCTGGTTCAGGTAGGACAGCAGCTCGTGCATCTGCAGCGTCAGGTACTGCTCGCCCGGCATCGCCTGCAGGTAGGCGTTCAGGCTGTCGATGACGATGAAGCGCACCTCGTGCAGTTCAACCGCGTCGCGCAGCATCTGGGCGAATTCGCCGGGCGACAGTTCGGCCGGATCGATGTGGGAGATGCGCAACTGGCCACTGTCGGCGTAGGGGCGCAGGTCCATGCCGAGCGCGGCGCTGCGCGCGAAGAAGGTGCCCATGCCTTCGTCGAACAGGTAGAAAGAGCCCTTTTCCCCGCGCTCGAGCGCCGCCAGCAGGCAGCGTACCGACAGGGTGGTCTTGCCGATGCCCGACGGTCCCACCATCAGGGTGTTGGTGCCGCGCACCAGGCCGCCGCCCAGCAGGCGGTCGAAGCCGATCGCGCCGGTGGAGCTGACGGCCGGGGCGAAGTCGCGCATGTGTTCCGCCGCCACCAGGCGCGGGTAGATGACGATGCCGCCGGTGTCCAGGTTGTAGTCGTGGAAGCCGCCGCGGAAGCGGATGCCGCGCATCTTGACGATGTTCACGCGGCGCCGCTCCTTGCCGAATTCCTTGGCGATCTGCTCCAGGCTGATGACGCCGTGGGCGATGCTGTGGAGGTGCTGGTCCGAGGCGCTGGACTTGTCGTCGAGCAGCAGCACGGTGCAGGCGCGCGCCGCGAAGAACTGTTTCAGCGCGAGGATCTGGCGCCGGTAGCGCAGGGGATTCTGGGCCAGCAGGCGCATCTCGGACATGCTGTCGAACACCACGCGCACCGGTTTCAGGCCGTCGACTTCGTCCATTACCCTGCGCGTGGTCTCGCCCAGCTCGACCTCCGACGGGTGGAACACCGACTGCTGGGAATCGGGGTCGAACGCCTCGTCCCCGGCCAGCTCGTGGATCGCCAGCGCATCGAGCGACCAGCCGTGGCTGGCAGCGACGGCGCGCAGTTCGTCGGCCGTTTCCGACAGGGTGATGTACAGGCCGCGCTCGCCGCGGGCCACGCCGTCGAGCAGGAATTGCAGGCCCAGCGTGGTCTTGCCGGTACCGGGCGTGCCTTCGACGAGGTAGACCCGCTGCGGGGTCAGACCGCCGCCAAGGATGTCGTCGAGCCCCGGGATGCCGGTGGACATGCGCGGGGATGCGCCCGGAGGCGCGCTGTGCGAGAGAGAAGCGGTGCTCATGGACGGCCTATGGATGGGACGGGATCGACTGCTGCGCCGCTGGCGGCGTGGAGCCGTCGCATGCCCGACCGGTTGTGATGGCGCCGCCGGCAGCTGCCGGCATTGCCGAGCATGCATTATAGAGTGCTTCGGCAAACGCAGGCTCGCGCGACACGTTGCCTAACGGCCACAACACCTGCCGTTCAGGCCGCCTCGATACGGCTCAGTCGCTGGCCGTAGATACCCCAGGTAACGTCGACGCCGTCGACCATGCCGCGCAGCACCCAGCCGGTGCCGATCTTCTCGACCGTGATCTCGGTCTCGAGTTCCTTGGCGACCTTCTCGGCCCAGCCCTGGGCGGCGCCCCGGCCCTTGAAGAGTTCCTGGCCGTTATAGATGACGGTGGCGTCGAAGACGGGTGCGGCGAAAATGCTCATGCTGTCGAATATCCTTCCATGATGATGAAATGCCCCTGATT
The DNA here is from genome assembly GCA_003520365.1 of Massilia sp. GTDB lineage: Bacteria > Pseudomonadota > Gammaproteobacteria > Burkholderiales > Burkholderiaceae_D > Telluria > Telluria haematophila. The sequence continues at coordinate 3,387 of DOUW01000385.1, read as the reverse complement.
GCGGGGCATGTGTGATCTTACTCGCTGGCGCGCCGGCCTGTCATGCGCCGCTGCGTGTCGCGCGGCGCGACCGCGCCAGCACGGCCAGGCCAGCGCCGACCAGCAGCAGGCTGGCCGGCTCGGGCACTTCGCCATCCGGCGTGAAGTCGAAGGTCGTGACCAGTCCGGCCTCGTCGGCGCCCGAGATGCCGCCTGCGGCCAGGGCCCGGCTGGTGACGCTGCCGCGGCCGTCGGCCATGAAGTAGGAGGTCGGGACGCCGGTGGAGGTCGGGTCCGAGATGAGGACGTTCAGCAGCAGGTTGCCCTGGGCCGGGTCGTAATGGAAGGGCAGGCCATCGAAGCGCAGGACCTCGGGCATCTCGCCGCCGATCGTGTACTGGCCGAAGTAGCTGTTGTCCGCGCCAAGGTTGGCGTTCAGGTTGGCACCGTCGAGGGCGTTGACCTGGGCGCTGGTCGTCGAGAGGTAGAGGGTGAAGGTGGCGCCGTCCATGCCGCCGCCGATGGCGCGGTACAGGCTGATGCCGTCGATCGTGCCGGCGCCCGAGAAGGCGTCGGCGGTGTAGACCTGCTGGTACTGCGTGCCTTCCTTGCTTGCCAGGCAGCTGAAAGGAAAGCAGTTGCCGGGGAGGGTGGGTTCACCCACCGTGATGGGCGCGGCCTGGGCGGCGCCGAGCGTGGCCAGTGTCAACAGCGTCGCGAGCAACAGCTTTTTCATGCCTTTCTCCTCGTGGGTTGAACTGCTGGCAGCACAGCATAAGTTGTGCCATGTCAATAGAATCAATTACTTGGAGAAAGCCGCCGGCGCCGCGGGGAGTATGTGTAAAGAAAAGCGGCAGTCACCGGAGTGACTGCCGCTCGAGACCGCGTTCGCTTGTCGATTGCGTGCTTGGTCGCTTAGTTGGTCGCTTATTTGATCGCGCGGACCGACTGCAGCACCGGCTGCAGCACCGCTGCGCCGAGGCGGGCGCTGCGTGCGCCGTCCCAGCCGACTTGCGGGTCCGGGTCGTTGGCGTTGTCCTTGAACGGCAGTTCCAGGGTCAGCGACAGGCAGCCGAAGGCGTGGGTGATGTGCGGCGAACCCATGGTCAGGGTTTCCTCGCTATACGGCGATTCGCCGTAGCCGTGCACGTCCTGGAAGTCCGGGCTGGCGATCTTGAAGTCGGCGATGAAGCGCTTCTGGGCCGCGTCCTGCTCGGCCGTGAAGTTCGGCAGGGATTCGCTGCCGGCCACGAACACATAGGGCAGGCCTTCGTCGCCGTGCACGTCCAGGCACAGGTCGACGCCGGTTTCATGCATCTTTTGCTTGACCAGGAAGACTTCCGGGCTGCGTTCCATGGTCGGGTTCAGCCACTCGCGGTTCAGGTTGGCGCCGGCGGCGTTGGTGCGCAGGTTGCCGCGGACGGAACCGTCCGGATTCATGTTCGGGACCACGTAGAACACGGTTTCGTTCAGCAGCTGGCGCCCGAACGGATGCGACGGGTCGAGCAGGGCGTCGAGCATGCCCTCGACGAACCACTCGGCCATGGTCTCGCCCGGGTGCTGGCGCGCGATGACCCAGACCTTCTTCTTCTCGGGCGCCGGTTCGCCGATGACCAGCATGTTCAGGTCGCGGCCGTCGACGGTCGAACCGAGGTCGACCATGCGCACGTGCTCGCTCATCTGGGCGCGGTCGAGCAGCTCCAGGTGGCGTTCCCACGAGTAGGGCTCGAAGTAGGCGTAATAGACGCTGTCCATGCCCGGGGTATGCTCGATCGTCATGACCTGGCCGTCGAACGAGGTCGGCACGCGGAACCAGTTGACGCGGTCGTAGCTCGCCATCGCGTTGTAGTCTTCCCAGCCCTTCGGATACGCGGCCTGGCCGGCGTTCAGGAAGCGGATCGTGCAGGCCTGGCCTTGCGCGCCCTGCAGGCGGAAGTAGAACCACTGGGTGATGTCGGCGTGCGAATCCTTGCGGATGTTCAGGTCGATGGCGTTCGCGCTCATGGCGTTCACGACCTCGATGGCGCCAGCGTCGAACTGGCTGCTGATCTTGATAGACATGGTGTGTCCCGGTTGATGGCGTAAAGCCGAGATGATACCCGGTTTCGTATTCGGTGCGAGGGCGTGTTTCATGGCGCCGATCATGCAAACGGTGAGACCGCGTGGGCACGAGTGCCCACCCTACGGAAACCCGATCGAAGTGGCGTAGGGTGGGTTCTCGAACCCACCGTTACGGGCGGCGGTAGATCGTCCCGCCCTTCATCACCAGCCCGACCTGGCGCAGCGCGCCGATGTCCGCCGTCGGATCGCCCTCGACCGCGACCACGTCCGCCAGCGCGCCGGGCGCCAGGCGGCCGAGCTCCTTGCCCTTGCCGAGGATGTCGGCCGCCACCGAGGTCGCCGCACGCAGTGCCTCCACAGGCGTCATCCCCAGGCGCACCATCCACTCCAGCTCGCGCGCATTGGTCCCGTGGGCGAACACGCCGACGTCGCTGCCGTTGCCGATCAAGACGCCGAGCTTGCGCGCCAGCGCAAAGGCGCGCGCCGCTTCCTTCATCGAGGGCGTCGGCGCACCGCCGCGCACGTGCTTCTGGAAGTATTCGCCGATCGCCTCAGGCGCCGTCAGGGTCGGGATGTAGGCGGTGCCGCGCTCCTTCATCAGGCGCAGGGTCGCTTCGCTGGCGCCGTAGCCGTGCTCGATGGTGTCGACGCCGGCCAGCACCGCCATGCGGATCGCTTCGTCGGTGCTGGCGTGGGCCGCCACCTTGCGTCCCGTGACGTGGGCCGCGGCTACCATCGCCTTCATCTCTTCCAGCGTGAAGGTCGGGCGGCTGCTGCCGTCCACGCCGGTGCGGTAGTCGGCATAGAACTTGATCCAGTCGGCGCCGTGCGAGGCCTGCTCGCGCACGGCTTTCGTCACTTCGTCGACGCCGGTCGCTTCCTGGGCGCCGTAGGGAATCTCCATGTCGGGCCGGTAGCTGCGCTCGGCCGGGCCGTAGCTGAAGCTGGCGACGATGGCCTTGGTGGCGATCAGCAGGCGCGGACCCTCGATCACCCCCTGTTCGATGGCGCGCTTGACGCCGACGTCGGCATAGTTCGCGCCTTCGGTGCCGAGGTCGCGCAGGGTGGTGAAGCCGGCCTGCAGCGTCTCCCTGGCATGCTTGCCGGCGAGGAGGGTGCGGAACTCGACCTGCTCCTTGATCACCTGGTCGTCCCAGGTGGTCTCGTTGTAGGGATGGAGCAGCACGTGCGAATGCAGGTCGATCAGGCCCGGGATCAGGGTCTTGCCGGGCAGGGCGATGCGCTCGGCGTCGGCAGGGGCGCTCACGCGGTCGGCCGGGCCGACTTCCTTGATGCGGCCGTTCTCCACCAGCACCGCCCAGCCGGCGCGCGCCTGGCCGTCGCCCT
>DOUW01000542.1 GCA_003520365.1 Massilia sp. | reverse complement strand
GGCCGAGACGGTCGACCGGCCCGGCGAGGGCATCGGCTGGCGCACGCTTCCCGGCGCCGCCATCCCGAACGAGGGATGGGTCCGCTTCCACCCTGCCCCGGCCGGCCGCGGCACCGTGGCCACCCTGCGCATCCGCTTCGACCCGCCCGGCGGCCCGCTCGGCGACGGGCTCATCAAGCTTCTCGGAGCGACGCCCCTGGACATGGTTGCCGATGCGGCGCTGCGGCGCTTCAAGAACCTCGTCGAGACCGGCGAGATCCCGACCACCGCGCGCCAGCCTGCCGCCCGCGCCGACACCCACTAAGCACACCAAGGAGCACGACATGCGAGCACTCTACTGGAACGGCGTGAACGACCTGCGTGTCGGCACGGTGAAGGACCCCGAAATCGTGAACCCCCACGACGCCATCCTGCGCGTCGGCCTGTCGACGACCTGCGGCTCGGACCTGCACTTCATCGACGGCTACATCCCGACCATGAAGGCCGGCGACGTGATCGGCCACGAGTTCATGGGCGTGGTCGAGGAAGTCGGCCCGGCGGTGAAGCGCGTGGCGAAGGGCGACCGCGTCGTCGTGCCCTCGTTCATCGTATGCGGGCAATGCTGGTATTGCGAGCACAAGCTTTACTCCCTGTGCGACAACACGCACCCGAAGCCCGAGCTGCAGGAGCCGCTGCTCGGCGGATATCCGACGGCGGGTATTTACGGTTATACCCACGCCTTCGGCGGCTACGCGGGCGCGCACGCGCAATACGTGCGGGTGCCGTTTGCCGACAACGACTGCTTCAAGATCCCCGACGGGGTAGCGGACGAGACTGCGCTGTTCCTGTCCGATGCGGCGCCGACCGGCTACATGGGGGCCGATTTCTGCGACATCCAGCCGGGCGACACGGTCGCGGTCTGGGGTTGCGGGGGCGTCGGCCTGATGGTGCAGCAGAGCGCGCGCCTGATGGGCGCCGAGCAGGTGATCGGGATCGACCGCTTCCCCGAGCGCCTGCGGATGGCGCGCGAGCACGCCGGCTCCGAAACGATCGACTACACGCAGGTCGACAGCGTGCTGGACGTGCTCAAGGAGATGACCGGCGGGCGCGGCCCAGATGCCTGCATCGACGCGGTGGGGATGGAGGCGCACGGCACCGGACCGCAGTACGCCTATGACCTCGTGAAGCAGGCCCTGCGCCTGGAGACCGACCGCGGCCAGGCGCTGCGCGAGGCCATCATGGCCTGCCGCAAGGGCGGCACGCTGTCGGTGCTCGGCGTCTACGGCCTGATCGACAAGTTCCCGATGGGCGTCATCATGAACAAGGGCATGACCGTGCGCAGCGCCCAGCAGCACGGCCAGGCCTACATGGACCGCCTGCTGGCGCACGCCCAGAAGGGCGAGCTGAACCCGGCCTACCTCGCCACGCACCGCTTCTCGCTCGAGGACGGGCCGCGCGGCTACGACATGTTCAAGCACAAGAAGGACGGCTGCGTGCGCGCGGTGTTCGCACCCTAGAACACAAGCGCCTGTGGAGTGCCGCTGGCGCCAGGACTGCGCCGCGCGGGCGCGAGGGAGGCTTGAGCCAGATCAAGGCCGCTTGACCTTCACCCGCGCGCGGTGCACTCGCGCCCATGGTGAACGGTCCTATGATGAATGGGACTGGATCGCCGCGAAGGAGGCATCATGAAACGTTTCATCGCACTCTTGACGATATCGCTTGCCCCGCTCTGGGTAGGCGTCGCATCGGCACAGGCGCCTGCGCACTCGACCGCGCAAGCGCCCGCCGCTCCGGTTGCCGGCCGGGCGCCGCTGGGGGTCACCGTGATCCAGATGGAAGAAGTCGTCGTCGGATGGAGCACCAAGCGCGACCTGCTCGGCAAGACGGTGGTCAACGACAAGAACGACAAGATCGGGACGATCGACGACCTGATCATTTCTCCAGGCAAGGCCGGCAACACGCCCGCCGCCTCATATGCGATCATCGGCGTCGGCGGGTTCCTGGGCCTCGGCAAACGGGACGTTGCCATTCCGGCCGAGCAGTTGAAGCTCCAGAATAAACAGCTGACCTTGCCTGGGGCGACGAAGGATGCACTGAAGGCCATGCCGCCGTTCGTGTACCAGAAAAAATAGGGCTGGCGTGCGGATGCTGCCGGCCGGCACGCGGCCCGTGTGCCCCGGTGTGCCCTGGTGCGTCTTGTTCAGGCGTTGACGTTCACCACCAGCCGCCCGCGCACCTTGCCGGCGAGCAGCTCCGGCGCCTGGACGAGCGCCTCGGCCAATCCGATCTCCCGCGTGATGGCTGCCAGTTTGTCGGCGTCCAGTTCCTTCGCCAGCCGCGCCCATGCCGCCACGCGTTTCGGCGGCGGGGCCATCACGCTGTCGATGCCGATCAGCCTGACGCCGCGCAGGATGAACGGCGCCACCGAGGCCGGAAAATCCATCCCCTGGGCCAGTCCGCATGCCGCGACGCTGCCGCCATAACGGGTCTGTGCGACCGCATTGGCCAGCGTGTGCGAGCCCACCGAATCGACCACCCCGGCCCAGCGCTCCTTCTGCAGTGGCTTGGCCGGCGTGGACAGGGCTGCGCGGTCGATGACCTCGGCCGCGCCCAGGGATGCGAGGTAATCGGCCTCGGCCAGCCTGCCGGTGGACGCGACCACGCGGTAGCCCCGGTTCGCGAGGAGCGCGACCGCAATGCCGCCGACGCCACCGGATGCCCCAGTTACCAGGATGTCGCCGCTGTCGGGAGCGACACCCTGCTCTTCCAGCGCCATCACGCACAGCATCGCGGTGTAGCCCGCCGTCCCGATCGCCATCGCGGTCCGGGCCGACATGCCCGGCGGCCGTGCGATCAGCCAGCCGCCCTTCAGCCTGGCGCGCTGCGCCAGGCATCCCCAGTGCGATTCACCGACACCCCAACCGTTCAGGATGAATTCGTCGCCCGCCTTCCAGTCCGGATGCGACGACGCGATGACCTCGCCCGCGCCATCGATGCCCGGCACCATCGGCCAGCTGCGCACGACAGGCGCCTTGCCGGTGATGGCCAGGCCATCCTTGTAGTTGATCGTCGAATAGTCGACGCGCGCCAATACGTCGCCGTCGGCCGGCAACGCGCGTTCGTCGAGCTGGGCAAGCCGGGCACTGGTGGCGCCGTCATCGTTCTTGTCGAGCAGGATTGCTGTGAACATGCTGGATCTCCAAAGGAATGCGTGGACGGAAGGCGAAAGCGACAGGAAGAAAGTCCGGATGAGCCCGGATCGACACGATACTACACCGCCGCAGTGGCGATCCGGCACGAGCGGGCACGAGCGGGCGGCGCCTTAGAATTGCTCCGCCGCCACCGGCCGCCCGAACAGGTAACCCTGGAACGCGCGGCATCCGTGCATGGCGAGAAAGTTGCGCTGGTCGGCCGTCTCGACGCCTTCAGCGATCACGTCCAGGCCCAGGGTGTGGCCCAGCCCGAGGATGGTGCGGGCGATCGCGGCGTCGTTCGGGTCGGTGAGCACGTCGCGCACGAACGACTGGTCGATCTTCAGCTGGTCCAGCGGCAGGCGCTTCAGGTAGGCAAGCGAGGAGTATCCCGTGCCGAAGTCGTCGAGCGCAAAGCCGATGCCCTTCTCCTTGAGCGCATGCATGGTGTCGATCGTATTCTCGACGTTCGCGACCAGCAGGCTCTCGGTCAGCTCGAGCTTGATCCGGCGCGGATCCGCGCCGGTGCGCGCGATGACCTGCAGGACCTGGTCCACGAAGGCCTGCTGGCGGAACTGGCGCGCGCTCACGTTGACGGCCATCGTCAGGTGCGCCGTGTCCTGCCGGCTGCCCCAGGACACGAGCTGGCGGCATGCCGCTTCCAGCACCCACTCGCCCAGCTGCAGGATCAGCCCGGTCTCTTCGGCCAGCGGGATGAACACGGAAGGCGAGACGTCCTGGCGGCTCGGGCGCTCCCAGCGCAGCAGCGCCTCCGCGCCCACGGTCTGGCCGTTGCTGTCGGTCTGGCGCTGGTAATGCAGGGTGAATCCCTGGGTGCGCAGGCTGCGGCGCAGGTCGGCCTCGAGCTCGACGCGCGCATTGACCACCGTTTGCATGTGCAGGTCGAAAAACCGGATCGTGTGCCGCCCGGCCGCCTTGGCCTGGTACATTGCCAGGTCGGCGCGCTTGAGCAGTTCGTCGATGTCCCGGATGTCCTTGTCGAACAGGGCCACGCCGATGCTCGGGCTCGCGTAGTGCTGGTGCCCATCGAGCTGGAACGGCTGGTCGAATGCCTCGATCAGCTTTTCGGCGACGCGCTCGGCCTGGGCCGCCGCTTCTTCCGGCTGCGCGCTCAGGTCCTCCAGCACGATCACGAATTCGTCCCCGCCGTGCCGCGCCACCGTATCGCTGCGCCGCGGCACCCGCGCCTCCAGGCGCCGCGCCACCTGCTGCAGCAGCTGGTCGCCCTTGTCGTGCCCCAGCGTATCGTTCAGGGTTTTGAAGTTATCCAGGTCGATGAAGAGCAGCGCGCCGCCATGGCCGTCGCGCTTGGTCGCCGCGACCGCGTGCCGCAAGCGGTCCAGCAGCAGGCGCCGGTTCGGCAGGCGCGTCAGGTGGTCGAAGAATGCCAGGCTCAGGATCGCATGCTCGTCCTGCTTGCGCTGGGTGATGTCGGTTTCGATCTCCAGCACCGCCTGCGGCTGGCCATCGTCGCCGCGCACCAGCGTCAGGTGCGATTCGACCGGCACCGGGCGGCCATCCTTGCGCCGCTTGGCGATTTCGCCGCGCCACTCGCCGTTGCGCAACACCGCGCGCTGCGCCCGTTCCAGGTCGTCCGTGGCCAGCATCAGGAGCTCGACCTTGGTCTTCCCGAGCGCCTCGGCGGCGGTCCAGCCGAACAGCCGTTCCGCGCCCTGGTTCCAGTAGGAGATCCGAAAGTCGATGCCGGATACCGAAATCGCATCGTGGGCCTTGTCCAGCAGCGAGGCCAGCAGCCGGTTGCGTGCTTCGGCCTCGCGGCGCGCGGCTTCGGCCTGCATCTGCGCGGTGACGTCGAGCATCGAACCGATCACGTTGAGCGTGGCGCCTTCGGCATTGCGCCTGAACACGCATTGGTCCCGTACGGTGGCGTAGGAGCCGTCCCCGCGCAGGAAGCGGTATTCCCCGGTCCAGGTTTCCCGCCCCTCGTTCATGGCCGCGTACACGCCATTGACGACGCGCTCGCGGTCCTCCGGCGCGATCCGCGATACCCAGTCGTCGAGCCCGTTCCCGAAGGCGTCCGCGTCGTATCCGAACACGGATTGGGCCCCTTCGCTCCACCAGAGGCGGTCGTTGGGGACATCCCAATCCCAGATGATGTCGCTGGTCACGCGGGCCACCATCTTGAAGCGCTCGGCAGCTTCGCGCTCCAGCTCCTGCAGGCGCTTGCGCCCGGTAATCTCGGTGGTATAGGTGGCCAGGCCTTCATCCGTGGGCACGAGGCGTACCTCCTTCCACACCCGCAGCGGCGCGTAGTACTCCTCGAATGCGACCGCCTGCCGGCGCGCCATCGCGAACTCGTACTGGTCCCCGAAGGGCGTCCCGACCAGGTCCGGGTACTCGTCCCACATGACCTTGCCGAGCAACTCATGGCGCGGGCGCCGCAGCAGCCGCTCGGTCGCCGCGTTCAGGTAGGTGAAGCGCCATTGCCTGTCCAGCGTATAGAACGCGTCGGCCATGGCCTCCAGCATTCCCAGGAGCCTGCGCGACAGCGCCTGCAGCTCCGCGGTCGATTCGCGTGCCTCCGTCACGTCGTGCAAGGTACCGGCCAGCATCAGCTGCCCCGCTTCGTCGCGGTACGGCACCCCATGCACGCGCACGTAGCGCAGCGTGCCGTCCGGCTGGACGATACGGTGCTCGAGCTCGGTCTGGCGCGGCTGCTGCCGGTTCTCCCGGATCGCGGCCACCACCGCGCGCCGGTCGTCCGGGTGGATCAACGCCAGATAGCTCTCGATCCTGCCGTCGAAGCCGCTTTGGTCGACTCCCATGATGCGACGGGTCTCGGCGGACCAGGCCAGCTGTTCGGAGTGCGGGTGGAATTCCCAGGTGCCGACGTGACCGATTCCCTGGACCTCGGCCAGCTGCCATTCGATGAGCTGCCGCCGGTCCAACACGCCGGGATGCTCACCGCTTGCCGATCCGTTGTCCGTGGTCACGCTGTCGCTCCGCAGTCTGTGGCCGGTTGGCCGCGCGTATTGTCGCGCCGTCATCACTCGCAGGTAATGACGGGCAGGGTGAGAGCGGCAACCTGTAAGACGGGCGGTGCGGCGCGAAGTTCAATTTTTTGTTTTCATTCAGAAAGCTTCAGTTCCGACCTGCGCCGGATCGGGGGCGCGCCCACCCGTTCATCGTGCGCCCGTGCCAGAATGGCGATCCATATCATGCAGCTTGTTTTTTCAGAAAGGTAGAGTCATGCGCTAGACCCGACTTCCCTCCGGAGAGCAGGTGCCGGTGCTCGGCCTGGGTACCTGGCACATGGGCGAGCGTCCCGAAAACCGGCAGAACGAACTCGATGCGATACGGTCCGCCGTCGACAGCGGGATGAACGTCATCGACACCGCCGAAATGTATGGCGACGGCGCCGCCGAGGAATTGATCGGCCAGGCGCTCAGCGGCCGCAGGACCGATGCCTTCATCGTCAGCAAGGTGCTTCCCCACCATGCGACGCGGCGTGGAACGCTCAACGCCTGCGAGAACAGCCTGCGCCGGCTTGGCACCGACTACGTCGACATGTACCTGCTGCACTGGCCTGGCGCGGTGCCGCTCGAAGAGACGCTGGAGGCCTTCGATGCGCTGCTGCGCGCGGGGAAAATCCGTTACTGGGGTGTCAGCAACTTCGACACGGCGGACATGGAGGAACTGCTCGCCCTGCGCGGCGGGGAGGCGGTGGCGGCCAACCAGGTGCTGTATAACCTGACGCGACGCGGCATCGAGTTCGACCTGCTGCCCTGGTGCCGGCAGCGCACGCTCCCGGTCATGGCGTATTCCCCGCTCGAACAGGGGCGCTTGCTCGGCGCCCCCGAGCTGCTGCGCCTTGCCGCGGACTATGGCGCAACGCCGGCCCAGATCGCCTTGCGCTGGGTGCTGCGCAACGATGCGACGATCGCGCTGCCGAAGGCGGGCACGCCTGGCCACGTCGGGCAGCTCGGCAAGGCGCTCGACATACCGCTGTCGCCGCAGGACATGGCCGCGCTGGATCGCGCCTTCCCGCCCCCCGCACGGAAAGTGCCGCTGGAAGTGATCTGACGCATCGAGACGCGTAAGCCGGCTACCTTGCACGCGCCTGAGCGCGGCTGCCGGGCAAGCCGGCCACCAGCGCCTGCATCGCCCGCAAGCGCTTCTCGTCGAGCAGGAACGCGTTCGAGGCAGCCCCCTGCGCCACCAGTTTCCGGTGCAGGCTGAGCCCCGCACCCGGATCCATGCCCAGCCTGCGCATATTCTCGAACGCCCACTTGTCCGCGCGGTCGAACACGCCCGCCGCCACGCGGCTGACGCCGGACAGCGAGGCCCGGTTCGCCGCCGACCGCGCCATCAGCGAGGCCGCC
>DOUW01000144.1 GCA_003520365.1 Massilia sp. | reverse complement strand
CCGCCCGGTTCGAGGTCACCCGGGTCGATATCGGCTTGCCCGACATGAGCGGGCACGTGCTGGCCGGCGCCCTCAAGCGCCTGCCCTGCTGCGGCGCCAGCGCCCTGGTCGCCGTCAGCGGCTACGGCCAGGAACAGGACCGCCGGATGTCGCGCGAAGCCGGTTTCGCCGCCCACCTGGTCAAGCCGGTGCCGGCCGATGCGCTGCTCGACACCATTGCACGCGTCACGGCGGCGCCGAACGTGCACACGGCGGCGTGACGTCTTTCACCTCGCCCACTGCAGCGCCGTAATATAGGCCGCCGACTCCGCAATCGTGTTGTGCCCCGCCCCGCCGATCAGCTTCATCGTGGCTACACCGGCCGGGAAGCGCGCCAGCAACCGTTCGCTGCTCTCCATCGGGACGATCTCGTCGCGCTCGGCCACGAGCAGCAGGGTCGGCGACCTCACCTGCGGCGCATGGCGCCAGGATTCGTACTTGTCTCTCAGTAGCCAGCGCACCGGGAAGTAGGGAAATTGTCGCGCGGCCAGTGCCTGCAGGCTGTCGAAAGGCGTGACCAGTACCAGCTTTTCCACCGGCCGCTGGCTCGCCATCTGCACCGCGACGCCGCTGCCCAGGCTGCGCCCGATCACCACGATGTGCTTGTGCCCGGCGGCGACGCGGTCGAACAGCGCCAGCGCATCGGCCACCAGCGCCTTTTCGCTCGGCTTGCCCGAACTGCCCAGGTAGCCGCGATAGTGCAACAGGTAGAGTGCGCGATCGGGGAAGGCCACGTTCAGCATGGGCAGGCTGGCCGACACATCCTCGGCATTCCCGCCCAGGTAGATGACGGCTTTTTCCCCGGGGAGCGGCCGTTCGGAGACCCGCAGCACGGCGCCGGGCACCTCCAGCGTCGAGGTTGTCGACGCCGGGAACATCGGCACCGCCGGCGGGTAATAGATGAAGGAGCGCTGGGCGAGGAACAGCGCCAGGCAGGCCGCCGCGTAGGCGCCCAGGCAAAACAGCACGGCAAAGGCCAGCGTTCTCGGCATGCGTCTCCTCGCTCGCGAACGCCGGCGCTCCTCTTACGTCGCCAGCGCGCGCAACATCAGTCCGGTCAGGTAGGCGCCATAGGTGCCGAGCGCATAGCCGAGCACCGCCAGCAGCACGCCGACCGGCGCCAGCGCGGGGTGGAAAGCACTCGCGACCACCGGGGCCGAGGCCGCGCCGCCGACGTTGGCCTGGGACCCGACCGCCATGAAGAACAGCGGCGCGCGGATCAATTTTGCCATGAGCAGCAGCAAGCCGCCGTGCACGCTGATCCAGATCAGGCCGAGCAGGAACAGCCACGGCCTGTCGAGCAGCGCATTCAGGTCCATCTGCATGCCGATGGTCGCCACCAGGACGTAGAGCATGGCCGAGCCGATGGTCGAGGCGCCCGCCCCTTCCAGGCTGCGCGCCCGGGTAAAGCTGAGCAGCAGGCCGAATGTGGTGGCGAACACCACGATCCAGAAGAAACCCGAGGTCAGGCTGTAGTCCTGCAGCCGCCATTCCTGGGGCAGGCTGGCGATCCAGCCGACGGTCGGGCTTGTTAGCGCATGCGACAGGCCGGTGACGCCGATGCCGACCGCCAGGATGATCATCAGGTCGGTCAGGCTCATGGTCCGCGCGTGCTCGGCCTGGTAGGTTTCGATACGCGCCTTGAGCGCGTTGATGGCGCTCAGGTCGGCCCCGGTCCAGCGGTCGAAGGCCTGGGCGCGGCTGGCCAGGAACAGCAGCACCGCCATCCAGACGTTGGCTACCAGCACGTCGACGGCGACGAACTGGCCGAACAGGGTGGCGTCGACCTCGAACACTTCCTTCATCGCCGCCTGATTGGCGCCGCCGCCGATCCAGGCGCCGGTCACCGTGGTCATGCCGCGCCAGGTCTCGCCGGCCACCGTTTCGGGGTGAATCAAGCGCATGATCTCGAACGACGCCACCGCACCGAGCATGATGCCGACGGTGCCGGTCAGGAACATGACGATCGCCTTCGGCCCCAGGCGCACGATGGCGCCGAAGTCGATGGCAATGCACAGCAGCACCAGCGCGCTGGGCAGCAGGTAGTCGCGCGCCACCGGGTACAGCTTCGACAGGCTGCCGTCGATCACGCCCAAGGTATTGAGGATGGCCGGAATCAGGTAGCACAGCAGGAGCGCCGGCACATAGGTATAGAAACGCTTCCAGAAGCCGCTGGGCCGCGATGAAGTCCAGAATACCAGGCCGAGGGTTGCCGCCAGGAGGCCGAGCACGACGGCGTCGTTTGTCACGAGTGGAGCTGCAGTTTGCATGGGTATATCGTCAAAGGATCAGGTCGGCCGTCCGCCCGGCCGTGGCGTCGATCGCATGGCGAACGAACGCGGCCTGTGCCGGCATGGGCCGGGAACAGCGGGAGGACGGGAGGAGCGTGATGTGCAGCCGGGACGCTGCAAGGGAACAGGGTGGACGAATGCTGTGCATGATGGACGCGCGCGAACCCGCGTGGCGGCCCGACCATCGCGCATCCTGTCATGCCGGCGGCATGATCACCCTTGCCGGATTATAACTCAGCAGTAAACGGCGCCAAGCCTTTAGCTGGCCCGCACTTTCTTGAGTAACTTGGTCGTCGACCGGTCATGCTCGAAATCGATCGCCGCCACCTGGCCGCCATAGGCCAGCACGGCCTGCCCTTCCGGGATCGCCGTCATGTCGTAGTCGCCGCCCTTGGCGTAGATGTCGGGCCGCGCTTCGAGCACGACGTCGAGCGCCGTGTCCTCGTCGAATTCCACCACCAGGCTGACCGATTCCAGCGCCGCCAGCACCGCCATGCGGTCGGCCAGGCTGTTCAGGGGACGGTCGTCGCCCTTGCCCAGGCGTTTGACGGACGCGTCGGTGTTCGCGGCCACCACCAGCGAGGCGCCCAGCGCGCGCGCCTGCGCGAGGTAGGTGACGTGCCCGCGGTGCAGGATGTCGAAGACGCCGTTGGTGAGGACGACGGGTTTGGGCAGCGCGGCCACGCGCGCCTGGAGCTCGGCGCGCGAGCAGATCTTGGTTTCGAAATTCGGCATGAGGTTAGGCTTGTACGGCGTTAAACAGGTGTTGCGGGGTCTTGCGGTTCGTCTTCTTCCAGCGCCATCGACAGCGACGGAGACGTGGCGCCCCCGCCCTCGGCGGGTTCGCGGCGGTCGCCCGAGAGCTTGATCTGCAGGCGCAGGCCGTTGGCGGAATCGGCGTTGCGGATCGCTTCGTCGTAGCCGATGTAGCCTTTGTTATACAGCTCGTACAGCGCCTGGTCGAAGGTGCACATGCCGAGCTCGCGCGACTTCTGCATGATCTCCTTGATGCTGTGGAAGTTCCCCTTCAGGATCATCTCGCTGATGGTCGGGGTGTTCAGCAGGATCTCGATGGCGGCCTTGCGGCCTTTTCCATCTTCCGTGCGCACCAGGCGCTGCGAGACGAT
>DOUW01000145.1 GCA_003520365.1 Massilia sp. | reverse complement strand
TTCGCGCCGCTGCCGGTGGGCCGCGGGACATTGCAGGCGGCGCCGGCACTCGGCGCGCTGCCCTACACGGTTTATCTCGGCAACCTGCACAGCCAGACCAACCACAGCGACGGCGGCGCCGAGCTGGATAATTGCAAGGGCGCCCAGGATCCTTTGACGGCGAAATACGGCCCGGACGCGGCCTTCGCCTACGCCCACAAACACGGGCTGGACATCCTGGTCGCGTCCGAGCACAACCACATGTACGACGGCTCGGACGGCACCAATGCGAACGCCGATCCGGCTACCGCGACCGGCCTCTACCGCAAGGGCCTGGAGACCGCGGCCGCCTACAGCGCGGCCAACCCGGGCTTCCTGGCGCTGTACGGGATGGAGTGGGGCGTCATCAACAAGGGCGGGCACGTCAACATCTTCAACAGCGACCAGTTGCTGGGCTGGGAAAAGAACGGCAAAGGAGAACTGCTGGCCGACATCGCCACGCCGCGCAGCGACTACGCGGCCTTGTACACCCTGATGCGCGAGCGCGGCTGGATCGGGCAGTTCAACCACCCGTCGACCAGCGGCCAGTTCGCCATCAATGGCCAGGCGCTCGGCTACACGGCCGACGGCGACGAGGCGATGGCGCTGTGCGAAGTCGCCAACAGCACCGCCTTCTCGACCAACGACCGCGAGGGCGAGACCCGGCGCAGCAACTACGAGGCGGCCTGCAACAAGCTGCTGGAAGCGGGTTTTCATGTGGCCTTCAGCACCAACCAGGACAACCACTGCGCCAACTGGGGCACGGCCTACAGCAACCGCACCGGCATCCTGGTCCCGAACGGGACGCCCCTGGGCCGCGCCAGCTTTGTCGAGGCAGTGCGGGCGCGGCGCGTGTTCGCGACCATGGACAAGGGCTCGCAACTGGTCCTGACCGCCAACGGCCGCCTGATGGGCGAGCGCTTTACCAACAGCGGTCCCTTGACCCTGGTGGCGAACTTCGCCAGCACGGCCGGCAAGCAGGTGGCGGCGGTGGCGATCATGGAAGGGGTGCCGGGGCGCGGCGGCATGGTGACGCAATTGTCGAGCGAGGCGACGACGACCTTCACGCCGGCGCCGGGAGCGCACTTCTATTATGCGAAGGTGACCCAGGCCGACGGTAACGTGCTGTGGTCGGCGCCGGTGTGGGTGACGCAGGAATAGGTGCAGCCGTAGGGTGGGGGCTGCGCCGCCCACGCGGGGAAAGATAACGGCTCCGATAGCGTGCCGGATGATCTTGCCGCACACTATCACCGCGTGGGCACGGGGCGCCCACCCTACGGTCGAGGCCAGCAATTCCAGGAGCGGCAGCGGAGTGCAAACAAAAACGGCGGACTCAAGGTCCGCCGTTCCGTGTGCAGTGCGATGAGATTTATTCGCCCATCTGGCTCTGCAGGTAGTTCTGGATGCCGACCTTGACGATCAGGTCGAGCTGGGTCTCGAGCCACTCGATGTGCTCTTCGGTGTCTTCCAGGATCATCAGCAGCAGGTCGCGCGAGACGTAGTCGGCGGCGGCTTCGCAGGCGGCGATGCCTTCCTTGACGGTCAGCTGGGCGGCGCGCTCGAGCTTCAGGTCGCATTCCAACATTTCCTGGGTCGATTCGCCGATCAGGATCTTGTGCAGGGCCTGCAGGTTCGGCAGGCCGTCGAGCATCAGGATGCGGTCGATCAGCTTGTCGGCGTGCTTCATCTCGCCGATCGATTCGTCGTATTCCTTCTTGCCGAGCTTCTCGAAGCCCCAGTGGCGGTACATGCGCGCGTGCAGGAAGTACTGGTTGATCGCGGTGAGTTCGTTGGTCAGCTGCGCGTTGAGCAGCCGGATGACGTTGGGATCGCCCTTCATGATTGTTTACCTTGTTGTGGTGATGTTGACGCAATCATAGCAAAGGGCGCGTCAAGGCGTGCCGGAAACCGGCGAGCGCCGGTCCGGCAGGGGATAGGCTCAGCTTAGGCGAGCTGGGCCGTGCGGAAGCTCAGTTCGGTAACGGTCGTCTTGCTGTCGATGGCTTCGTGCAGGACTTCGCGGGCGTAGCTGACGCATTTGCCGCAGCAGGTGCCCAGGCCCAGTTCCTTGCGCAGCTCGGCCACCGAAGTGATGCCGAGGTCGACCGCCTGGCGGATTTCACGGTCGGAGATGTTGTTGCAGACACAGACGATCATCGAAGTTCCCTTGCTACCGGATTAAGCTTGCTTGTCTAATAATGAGAATCGTTCTCATTCGTGTTCTATTCTGCTGAAACTCGGCCGGGAACGCAAGCGAATTTGTTGCGTATCGATCCTGCAAATAGAAATAATTCGCATTTAGGTTTATGATGCTAGTATCTGTCTCATCAGCGCTACATATAGTGCGTCACATCAACGGATCGTTGCCATGACTCTTGCTCCCACCCTGACCACCCTCGACGCCCTGAAGGTTGGGCAGACTGCCACCGTGATCCACCTCGCGCCGACCGCGCAGGGCGGTGCCGACGTTCCGCGTCGCCTGATGGAACTGGGCTTCGTGCCGGGCGAACGCATCCGCATGCTCAAGCGCGGCCTGCCGGGCGGCCCGGTGGCGGTGAAAGTCGGCGAGTCGACCTTCGCCCTGCGCAAGTTCGAGGCCGCACTCGTATCAATTCAGCCGGAATAATCGATGGGTGTCATGGAACAACAGGTGGCGACACGCGCGCCCCTGATCGCATTGCTGGGTAATCCGAACTGCGGCAAGACCGCACTGTTCAACCGTCTTACCGGCTCGCGCCAGAAGGTCGCGAACTACGCCGGCGTCACCATCGAACGCAAGGAAGGCAGCTTCACCTCGCCCGCCGGGCGCGCGCTGCGCGTGCTCGACCTGCCGGGCGCCTACAGCCTGTCGGCGCAGACGCCGGACGAGGCGATCACGCGCGACGTGGTCGCCGGCCTGCGCAAGGGCGAAAGCGCGCCCGACGTCATCGTCTGCGTGGTCAACGCGACAAATTTGCGCCTGAACCTGCGCCTGGTGCTGGAGATCCAGCGCCTCGGCCTGCCGATGGTGCTGGCCCTGAACATGGTCGACGTCGCGAAAAAGCGCGGCATCGAGATCGACACCGCGGCCCTGTCGAAGGAACTCGGCATGCCGGTGGTGGAAACCGTCGCCATCCAGGCCGGCGGCGAGCGCGCGCTGCTCGACGTGCTCGACAGCATCGACCTCGACGCCCGCGTCAAGCCGCAGCCGCTGGCCGCGATCGACGCCGTCCCGGTCGAACAGACCCAGCGCGAAGTGCGCCGCATCGTCGACGCCTGCGCCAGCCATGCCCACGACAAGGGCAACCTGTCGGAATCGATCGACAACGTGGTGCTGCATCCGTTCGCCGGCCCGGTGATCCTGGCGGCGATGATGTTCGTGATCTTCCAGGCCGTGTTCAGCTGGGCCGAAGCGCCGATGGACTTCATCACGAACAGCGTCGACGCGCTCGGCGCCTGGGTCGGCTCGACCATGGCCGAAGGCCCGCTGCACAGCCTGATCGTGGACGGCATCATCGCCGGCGTCGGCGGGGTGCTGGTCTTCCTGCCGCAGATCCTGATCCTGTTCTTCTTCATCCTGATCCTCGAGGACATCGGCTACCTGCCGCGCGCGGCCTTCCTGCTCGACCGCATGATGGGCGGCGTCGGCCTGTCGGGCCGCGCCTTCATTCCGCTCTTGTCCTCGTTCGCCTGCGCCATTCCCGGCGTGATGGCCGCGCGCACCATCCAGAATCCGCGCGACCGCCTGGTGACGATCATGATCGCGCCGCTGATGACCTGCTCGGCGCGCCTGCCGGTGTATGCGCTGCTGATCGCCGCCTTCATCCCCGACCGCGAAGTGGGCATCTTCAACCTGCAGGGCCTGGTGTTGTTCGTCCTGTACGCGCTGGGCGTCATCAGCGCGATGGGCGTGGCCTGGTTCATGAAGCGCCGCAGCGGCAGCGGCCAGCACCCGCTGATGATGGAACTGCCCGCCTACCACTGGCCGCACCTGCCCTCGCTGGCGATCGGCCTGTGGGAACGCGCCGTCATCTTCCTGATGCGCGTCGGCACCCTGATCCTGACGCTGATGGTGCTGCTCTGGTTCCTGTCGAGCTTCCCGGGCGCGCCGGAAGGCGCTACNNCCCGGGGCGCGCGGGAGGGCGCTCCCCCCCCGCCGATCTACTACAGCGTGGCCGGCATGCTGGGCCGCGCGCTGTCGGTGATCTTCGCGCCGATCGGCTTCGGCTGGGAGATCTGCATCGCGCTGGTGCCGGGCATGGCCGCGCGCGAAGTGGCGGTCGGCGCGCTGGGCACCGTGTACGCCCTGGCCGGCTCGGGCGACGACGTCGCCAACACCCTGGGCCCGCTGATCGCCGGTTCCTGGTCGATGGCGACCGCGCTGTCGCTGCTGGCCTGGTACGTGTACGCGCCGCAGTGCATCGCGACCCTGTCGACGGTACGCCGCGAGACCGGCAGCGCGAAATATGCCTGGATGATGGCGGGCTACATGTTCGCGCTGGCCTACACCGCTTCCTTCATCACCTACCGCGTCGCGCTGGCGCTGGGCGGAGGCTGATCATGTGGCAGGAACTGGTCGTCGGCCTGTTCGTCGCGGTGGCGGCGGTGTACATCGGCGCCAAGTACCTGCCTGCCGCCTGGCGCGTCAGGATCGTCAACCGCCTCTCGCGCGGCGGCGCCGACTCGAAGCTGGTGCGCTGGCTCGATACCGGCGGCAGTTGCGGGAGCGGGTGCAGCAGCTGCAATACCTGTGAGACGCCCGCTGAGCCGACGCCGCCGGCGGGGGCGAAGCATAGGGTGATCAAGCTGCACGATAAACGCTAAGGTTTCGTAGGGTGGACACCTGTGTCCACGCCGTCTCACCCTCTGCATATGTGACCGTCTCCGACACGCCCCGCGCCCGCCGCACACGATTGACTCAACACATATAACGGACACGGCTGTCGGCCTACGATGCCGCACCATGTCCCGCTACCGCCGCCTCCTCACCGGTCCCACCTATTTCTTCACGGTCGTCGCTTACCGCCGCCGTCCCATCTTCTGCGACCACGCGTTGCGGACCGCCTTGCGTGACGCCATCCATACCGTGCGCGAAACACGCCCGTTCTCGGTGGACGCCTGGGTCCTGCTGCCGGACCACATGCATTGCATCTGGACCTTGCCCGAGGACGATCATGGGTATTCGATACGCTGGGCGGAAATCAAACGTTACGTGTCGAGCTGGTGCAGGGAAGGATTACGCGATCCGAAGCTGTTGACGCGAGCCGCGTTACATCGACGCGAGTCGAGGTTCGTAGGGTGGGTACTCGTACCCACGCGTTCTCACCGCCGGCATATGTCAACGTTTCCGCTACGCCCCACACACGATTGACCAATCACACAGCGCGGGCTCGGCCGGCGGCCTACGATGCCGCACCATGTCACGCTACCGTCGCCTCCATACGGGCTCCACGTTCTTCTTCACGGCCGTCTCCTATCGACGCCGCCCGATCTTTTGCGATCCGGCGCTCCGCGCAAGCCTCAGAAAAGCAATCCAGTTCGTTCGCACGACCCGGCCCTTCGTCATCGATGCATGGGTCATCTTGCCGGACCATATGCATTGCATCTGGACGCTACCGGATGGCGATTCCGATTACTCGAAACGCTGGTTCGCAATCAAGCGCTTCGTGTCCACGAACAATGGCCGAAGACTGCACGATCCGCGACTACTGACCCAATCACGACAGAGCAAATGCGAGTCGACCATTTGGCAGCGGCGGTTTTGGGAACACGGCATTCGGGACGATGTCGATTTCGAACGGCACATGGATTACATCCATTTCAATCCGGTGAAGCACCGATACGTGCCGCAGGTGAGGGAGTGGCCGCATTCGACATTTCATCGATATGTTCGTGAAGGTGTGTATCCGGCCGATTGGGGCGGGACGCCGGATATCGGCGAGATGTTGATCGAGTAGCGGTGGGGTAGACAAGAGTAAGGAAAGGTGGGTACGAGTACCCACCCTACAACCCCAGGGCTTCGATGAGCCGCTTCGCATCGTACGGCGCATGCACCTTGATGTCGTTATCGAAGTAGCAGTACACATCCCGGCTCTTGCGCTTCGGCGGCGGTTGCGACGACACCCGCCGGCACGCCTCCGGCTCCCCACCCGTGCTCCAGGCGCGGATCCGCGCGGCCCAGCCTGCGATCGCCTCGTCGTCGTAGCCGCTGGCATACAGCTCCTTGTCGCCATGCAGCCGCAGGTACATGAAGTCGGCCGTCACGTCCTCGATATAGGGCCACTTGCCAGCGGTGTCGGCCACCACCAGGGCGACGTTGTACTTGCGCAGCAGGGCGATGAAGCGTTCGTCGCGGAAGCTCTCGTGGCGCACCTCGACCGCGTGGCGCATCGGGCGCTTCGTCTCCATCGCCAGCGAGACTTTCCCTTCCATGCGCGGCTGGTACTGGCGCGCGCGCTCCAGGGCCGCTTCCGTGTCGTGCGGCAGCAGGCCGAGGAAGTGTTCGAAGCGCGCGTGATCGAACTTCACCATTTCGGGAAACTGCCACAGGAAGGGACCGAGCTTTTCGCGCAGCTCGAACACGCCCGAGGCCAGCACGTTGGCGAGCGGCCCCTCGATGTCCTTCAGCTTGAGCATGTGGGTCAGGAAGCGGTTGCCCTTGACCGCGAACAGGAAGCCCGGTGGCGTGGCCGCATACCAGGCGGCGTAGCTTTCCGGACGCTGCAGGGAGTAGAAGGAGCCGTTGATCTCGATCGTCGGCAGCTGGCGCGAGGCGTAGTCGAGCTCGCGCGCCTGCGCCAGTCCCTTGGGGTAGAAGACGCCGCGCCAGGGCACGTAGCGCCAGCCGGATATGCCAATGTGGATCGCCATGGGGCGATCATAGGGTCCTTGTGCCGCCGCGCTCGGTGCGGTGCCGAACGCGGCGCGGAGATCAGGCCAGGGCTGGGAGCTTACGTGCGCCGCCCCCGGCCACGACCTTGAACACGCCCACCACCTCGGACAGGCGGTCGGCCTGCTGGCGCATCGATTCGGCTGCGGCCGCCGCTTCCTCGACCAGGGCGGCGTTCTTTTGCGTCACGCCGTCCATCTCGGCGATCGCGCGGTTGACCTGGCCGATGCCGGCTTCCTGCTCGACGCTGGCGGCGGTGATGTCGCCGATGATGCTGTTCACCTGGCGCACGCTGGCGACCACTTCCTGCATGGTCGTGCCGGCGTCGTTCACCAGCTTGCTGCCCGCATCGACCTTGCTGACCGAATCGTCGATCAGGGTCTTCACCTCGCGCGCCGCCGCGGCCGAGCGCTGCGCCAGGTTGCGCACCTCGCCGGCGACCACGGCGAACCCGCGCCCGGCCTCACCCGCACGGGCCGCCT
>DOUW01000147.1 GCA_003520365.1 Massilia sp. | reverse complement strand
GGCGATGATGCCGCCGAAGGCCGAGGTCGGGTCGGTCTGCAGCGCGCGGGTGTAGGCGTCGAGCGCGTCGGCGCCGATCGCCACGCCGCAGGGGTTGGCGTGCTTGACGATGACGCAACCGGCCGGCTGCTCGAAGCCGCCCAGCGATTTCACGCATTCCCAGGCCGCGTCCGCGTCAGCGATGTTGTTGTAAGACAGTTCCTTGCCCTGCAGCTGGCGGTAGTTCGCCAGCGCGCCGTCGACAGCGACGATGTCGCGGTAGAAGGCGGCGCCCTGGTGCGGGTTCTCGCCGTAGCGCATGTCCTGGACCTTCTCGAAGGACATGTTGATGGTCTGCGGGTAGGACGAACGGGTCGCGTGGGCCTTGTCCTCGCCCAGGCTGGTGAGATAGTTGGTGATGGCGCCGTCGTATTGCGCGGTGTGCGCGAAGACTTTCTTGGCCAGGCGGAACTTGGTGTCGTAGCCGACCGCGCCGGCAGTCGCACCGGTGCCTTTCATTTCCGCCAGCACCACGCCGTAGTCGGCCGGGTCGACGATCACGACCACGTCCTTGTGGTTCTTCGCGGCCGAACGCAGCATGGTCGGGCCGCCGATGTCGATGTTCTCGATCGCGTCTTCCAGCGAGCAGTCATCCTTGGCGACGGTCTGCTGGAACGGATACAGGTTGACCACGACCATGTCGATCTGCGGGATGCCGTGCTCTTCGAGCTTGGACACGTGCTCCGGGAAATCGCGGCGCGCGAGGATGCCGCCGTGGACCTTCGGNNTTCCGGGAAGCCGGTGTAGTCGGCAACTTCCGTCACCGGCACGCCATTGTCCTGCAGCAGTTTGGCGGTGCCGCCGGTGGACAGGATGTTCACGCCAAGCGCGGAGAGCGCACGGGCGAAATCGAGCACGCCGGTCTTGTCGGAGACGGAAATAAGGGCTTGTTTGATCATGGGAGTGGCCGTTGTTGATGGAAATTCTGTGCGGAATTCGGGCACGCCGTATAGGCCGCGCCCGCGCACGGCCACGTGTGCCGGCAAGCGTTAGAGCAGTCCGTGCTCTTGCAGTTTCTTGCGCAAGGTATTGCGGTTGATGCCCAACATCTGGGCCGCGTGCGACTGGTTGCCGTCGGCGCGCGTCATGACCACTTCGAGGATCGGTTTCTCCACGGTCATCACCATCATGTCGTAGATATTCGTCGGCTTTTGCTCGCCCAGGTCATTGAAATAGTCCTCGAGGCTCTTCTGGACAACTTCCTGGATACTCTCTTTGCTCATGTCTGCTGCTTCATCCTGGTTAGTGTTTTGCTCCGCCGGCGGTAACCGGTGGCGTCCCCATCGTTTTTCTTGTTGTGCTACTTCTTTATGCTGCGATTGCCTGGTCGGCAAGCGCGGGCCGGTATTGTAACCGTTCGCCATACTGCAGTTGTGCTTGGAAAAAATTATCCACGGCAGCCAATTGCTCGGCCGTGGATTCCAAGCGATTCATGTGCTGACGGAACTCTTCGCCGCCAGGCAAATCCTCGACGTACCAGCCGATGTGCTTGCGCGCCGTGCGCACGCCGACGTACTCGCCGTAGAAGGCATAGTGGGCCGGCAGGTGTTCGTTCATCAGCGCCCTCACCTCGTCCACCATCGGCGCAGGCAACAGTTCACCGGTGCGCAGGTAATGGTCGATCTCGCGGCAGATCCAGGGCCGGCCCTGGGCCGCGCGGCCGATCATGACCGCGTCCGCGCCCGTGTAGTCGAGCACGAATTTCGCCTTTTCCGGGCTGGTGATGTCACCGTTGGCGACCACCGGAATCCCTACCGCCGCCTTCACCGCGCGGATGGTGTCGTACTCGGCGTCGCCCTTGTAGCCGTCGGCACGGGTGCGGCCGTGCAGGGTCAGCATCTGGATGCCGGCCTGCTCGGCCATGCGCGCAATGCGCAGGGCATTCTTGTTTTGACGGTCCCAGCCGGTGCGGAATTTCAGGGTGACCGGCACGTCGACCGCCTGCACCACCGCGTTCAGGATGCGCTCGACGAGGTCCTCGTGCTGCAGCAGGGCCGACCCGCACCAGCTGTTGCACACCTTTTTCACCGGGCAACCCATGTTGATGTCGATGATCTGGGCGCCGCGCTCGACGTTGTGACGCGCGCAATCGGCCAGGTCCTGCGGATCGGCGCCGGCGATCTGCACCGCCTTCGGCTCCATCTCGCCTTCGTGATCTGTGCGGCGGCTGGTCTTTTCGCTGGCCCACAGGCGCGGGTTGGACGCCGCCATTTCCGACACCGCATAGCCGGCCCCGAGCTGCTTGCACAGCTGGCGGAACGGACGGTCGGTCACACCCGCCATGGGCGCGACGAAGACATTATTGCGAAGTTGGTAAGGACCGATTTGCACAGGGGGAATAGAAGGAGAATTCTCGGGAACCCGTTATTTTACCCCAAGCGCTGCTCAAATTATCGGCAAAATTTTTGCCGGATTGTAGCGAACGGGACAATCAGGTGTGGACAGGGGGAAAAAAATTGGTTAGCCAGGTGGATTCATTTGTCGGCGCCTTCATCGCAGCGCCGTAGGGTGGGCACGCTGTGCCCACGCGTTGCGTGCGCCTCCTTTGCCTGGCGGCTGGACCTTCTCGCCCGCTAGCGTCCATCCTGGCCTGCTTCCGTTGCACATTTTGCGGGCGAAATATCGCCGCATGTAACTGCCGACCACGTGCGTAACGCGTGGGCACGGGGCGCCCACCCTACACCTTCCGTCACTTGCACTTACAAGTTGACTACTTGTGCTCGGAAATAGGCCACGCTACATCCGTAAATCTACCGCTTAACCGACGTCATCCAGTACCGCCGCCTGCAAATGCGCCACCTCGCCCCAACTCTCCAGCTGTAGTTTGCCGTCCTGCACGGTGAAGCGGTTGATGCTGGCGTTGTGCACCTTGAAGTCGCGCGGGGTGTCGAGCGGGAGGCCGAGGGCGGCGCGGTAGGCGCATTCGAGCACGCCGCCGTGGGCGACCAGGGCCAGCGACTTGCCGGGATTGTCCTCGGCCCAGCCGAGGATGGCCGGCACCACGCGGTCGTAGAACTGGCGGAAGGTTTCGGCGCAATTCTCGCCCGGCGGCAGGGGCGCATCGACGTCGCGGCCTTGCCAGGCAGCGAACTCCTGGGGATAGCGATCGGCGATCTCGGCATACAGCAGCCCCTCGAAGCCCCCGTAGCAGCGCTCGCGCAGGCGTCCATCTATATACAGAGGCAGATCCTGCACCTCGGCGACCGCTTTCGCGGTCTGGGCGGCGCGTGACAGGTCGCTCGAGACGAGCACGTCGAAGCGTTCATTGGCCAAGGCTGCGGCCAGGGCCCGCGCCTGGCGCATGCCGGTGGCGTTCAGGTCGATGTCGAGGTGGCCCTGCAGGCGGCGTTCGGCGTTCCAGGCGGTTTCGCCATGGCGGATCAGGACGATCCGGGTCGTGGTGTCGTTTTGCATTCGGAATTAAAAAGCGCCCGTGCCAGCGCACGGGCGCGGGGATTACTTGGACAGCGTCGATGCGATCGCCGGATTGAGCGAATAGACGCCGAAGATCTGGGCTTCGTCGAGGATGTGACCGCGCATGGCCAGCCGTGCTTCCTGGCCGGTGAAGCGGCCTTCCAGCGGCAGGCGGGCAATGTCGAGTGCGTAGATGGTGAACACGTAAGTGTGGACGCGCTCGTCGTTCCACGGCGGGCAGGGACCGTCGTAGCCGTAGTACTCGCCGGCCATGTCAGGGTCCTGCGCGAACCAGCCGGTGTAGTCGTTAATGCCCTGGCGCAGCTGGTGTTCGGTGCCGTTCTTGACGAGGAAAGGCAGCTCCGGTCCGGACTTGCCGCCCGGCGTGACCATGTCGGAGAAGCGGCCTTCGGCCAGTTCCTTCAGGCTGGGCGGAATGTCGACCAGGGTCCAGTGGTAGAAGTCGGCGCGCTTCAGGCTGTCGGGAACGGTCCGGCCTTCCTTGTTGACGTCGGTGCCGTCGGTCGGCGCATCGCCGTCATGGCACAGCAGCACCAGCGACTGGGTGCCGGCCGGCACCTCGTCCCAGGCCAGGTGGGGATTGCGGTTATTCGACAGGCGCACGTGGGTGGCCGGGTCGATGACCGCGAACGCGCATTCGGGCGGGATCGGCTCGCCCTCGGTAAACGAATCGCTCCAGATTTTCATTTTGCTCACTCCCAGGGCCTCCTTGTATTGACCGCATCGATGCGGTGCGGGTTTCAGCGCTTGACGTCGACCGGATCAACGCGCAGCCAGATTGTCACCGGCCCGTCGTTGACCAACGCCACTTTCATGTCGGCGCCAAATTGTCCGGTTTCAACTTTGCCATGCCGCTCGCATGCCCGGCGCACGAAATAATCGAACAGCCGGCGCCCGTCGTCGGGGCTGGCGGCCGGCGAGAACGAGGGCCGGGTGCCGGACCGGGTATCGGCCGCCAGCGTGAACTGCGGCACCAGCAGCAAGGCGCCGCCGATGTCGGTGACGCTGCGGTTCATCTTGCCGGCCTCGTCGGAAAAGACGCGGTAGCCGAGCAGCTTGGCCAATAAAGCGTCGGCCTCGCGCTCGGTGTCGCCCTTCTCGGCGCAGACCAGGACCATCAGGCCCGTCTCGATCGCCCCGATCGAGACGCCGTCTACTGTTACGCTGGCCTGGCTGACGCGTTGCAGCAGGCCGATCATGCCGGATCGCCGGACCGGCTGAAGGTCACGCGCGCGAACTTGCGCTTGCCGACCTGCATGACGAAGGTGCCGGCCTCCACCTGCAAGCCCTTGTCGCTGACCACACCGCCGTCGATGCGCACGCCGCCCTGGTCGATCATGCGCATCGCTTCCGAGGTCGAGGCGCACAGGCCGGCCGCCTTCAGCAGCTGGGCCACGCCGAGCGGGGCGCCGGACACGGCCACTTCGGGCACGTCGTCGGGGATGCCGCCCTTCGAGCGGTTCACGAAGTCGGCCAGCGCGTCGTCGGCCGCCTGCGCCGAGTGGAAGCGGGTCACGATTTCCTTGGCCAGCGCGACCTTGGCGTCGCGCGGGTTGGCGCCGCCTTCGGTCGCGGCCTTCACGGCGGCGATGTCCTCGATCGAGCGGAACGACAGCAGGTCGTAGTAACGCCACATCATGGTGTCGGAAATACTCATCAGCTTGCCGAACATGGTGTTCGGCGCCTCGGTGATGCCGATGTAGTTGTTCTTCGACTTCGACATCTTGTCGACGCCGTCCAGGCCCTCGAGCAATGGCATGGTGAGAATGCACTGCGGCTCCTGGCCGTAGTCTTTCTGCAACTCACGACCAACCAGCAGGTTGAATTTCTGATCCGTTCCACCTAGCTCAAGGTCTGCTTTCAAAGCGACCGAATCGTAGCCTTGCATCAACGGATACAGGAACTCATGAATAGCGATCGGTGTCCCACTCTTGTAGCGTTTGGTGAAGTCGTCGCGCTCCATCATGCGCGCCACAGTGTAGCGCGAGGCCAGCTGGATCATGCCGCGCGCGCCCAGCGGGTCGCACCACTCGGAGTTGTAGCGCATCTCGGTGCGCTCGGCATCGAGGATCAGGGCGACCTGGCGGAAGTAAGTCTGGGCATTTTCCTCGATCTGCTCGCGCGACAGCGGCGGGCGGGTGGCATTGCGGCCCGACGGGTCGCCAATCATCGAGGTGAAGTCGCCGATCAGGAAGATGACCTTGTGGCCGAGGTCCTGCAGCTGGCGCAGCTTGTTGAGCACCACGGTGTGGCCGAGGTGGAGGTCGGGAGCGGTCGGGTCGGCGCCGAGTTTGATGCGCAGCGGTACGCCGCTCTGCTCGGAACGGGCCAGCTTTTGTGCAAATTCGCTTTCGATCAGCAGTTCGTCGACGCCGCGCTTCGCGATCGCAAGCGCCTCCTGCACCTTGTCCGACAGCGGCAGAGCGGTGGCGGTTGCTAAATTGCTATTGCCTGAAGACGCGGGGGAAGTCATAAAATTCTTGTAGGAAAAGTGCTAAAACGGTTGTAGGAGCAAGGATTTTGGTATAATGCTCGATCCCATCAATCTTGCCGTAAGAAAACTTTTCAAAACAACAAGAACAATGGCGTGGAAGTTCAAGCGGCAAATTTTAACTGATTGCATGAACCCTATACATAAAATCACCGGCAAACGCTGGTTCGGCCTGGCCGATGCAAGTCGCAAGACCCGCATCGTGGGCGCCGGCGCGGTGGCCCTGGCACTGTGCGCATTCGGCGCAGTCGCGGTGGCCCCGATTGCCCCCGACCCGGCCGACGTGCCGGTCAAGTCAGTCGCCGAAAACCTCGCGCTGCCGAACCTGGCCGACCAGATCGCCGCCCTCCAACAGGACGAACAGCAATTCATCCAAGAAGAGCGGATCCGCTCGGGCGACTCGATCGGCTCCACCCTGAGCCGCATGGGTGTGGATGATGCGCAAGCACAAAAGTTCATCCGTTCCGACAAACTGGCCCGCCGCCTGATCTCCCTGAAGAACGGCAAGCGCCTGCAAGCCGAGACCGACGAGAACGGCCTGCTCCTCTCCCTGCGCGCCACCATCACCGACAAGAACAGCACCCCGGTTATCCTGACGATCGCCCGCAAGGGTGACGGCTTCGTCGCCAGCGAAGCGCCGGCCAAGCTGGAACGCCGCGTCGAGATGCGTTCGCGCGAGATCACCACCTCGCTCTACTCGGCCACCGACGCCAACGTCGACGGCGGCTCGATCCCGGATTCCGTGGTCGGCGAAATCATCCAGATGTTCTCGACCAACATCGACTTCCGCTCCGACCTGAAGCGCGGCGACCGTTTCAACGTCGTCTACGAAACCTTCTGGCTGGACGGCGAAATGGTCAAGACCGGCCGCATCCTGGCCGGCGAGTTCATCAACCGCGGCACCAGCTACCAGGCCGTCTGGTTCGAAGACCCGGTCACCAAGCAGGGCGGCTACTACAGCCTGGACGGCAAGTCGCTGAAAAAAGCCTTCCTCAAGTCGCCGCTGGCCTTCTCGCGCGTCTCCTCGGGCTTCTCGAACCGCATCCACCCGATCTCGGGCAAGTGGAAAGCGCACAAGGGCATCGACTACGCGGCCCCGACCGGCACCCCGATCCGCGCCGCGGGCGACGGCACCGTCGACTTCGCCGGCGTGAACAGCGGCTACGGCAACATGGTCGTGCTCAAGCACTGGAACAACTACAGCACCGCCTACGCCCACATGAGCCGCATCGGCAACGGCGTGCGCAAGGGCGCCAAGGTCAGCCAGGGCGACATCATCGGCTACGTCGGCTCGACCGGCTGGTCGACCGGCGCCCACCTGCACTACGAGTTCCGCGTGGCAAATGTCGCGCGCGACCCGGCAACGCTGAAGGGCCTGACCCAGGCGCCGCTGACGGCCGCGGAAATGACCCGCTTCAAGATGGCCGCCGCCGAGATGAACCACCGCTTCTCGCTGCTGACCCCGGGCGGCAACGCCATGGCTGCACGCTAAGCTCTCAAGACGCTGTACTAGAACGCCTTCCCTGCATGCAGATGCACGGAAGGCGTTTTTACGTCGACATTGACTCCGGGAGCCGGAGACTGTCGCAAACGGGAGGCGGGGCGCTGCACCCGCACCCGATCCGGCGCGGCGGCGTGATCGGACTTCCTTGCTTTATGATGGGCAAATGATTATGACCACTTCTACTTTGTATATCGGCCTGATGTCGGGCACCAGCATGGACGGCGTCGACGGCGTGCTGGCCGACTTCGGCGGCGGCGCCATCCGTACGCTCGAAGCCAGCTTCATCCCCTTCCCGCCCGCCTTGCGCGCCGAACTGATGGCGCTGCAGGCCGCGGTCGAGAACGAGATCGAGCGCGAAGCCCTGGCCGCGAACGGCCTGGCGCAGTGCTATGCGGCCTGCGTGCAGGCGCTGCTGCCGCATGCGCCCGGGCCG
>DOUW01000146.1 GCA_003520365.1 Massilia sp. | reverse complement strand
CGCCAATCACGACGGCGAACTGGTGGTGCCGCTGCAGGGCAAGCCGGCGGTGATCGTCACCAAGCTGGCCGGCAGCTCGCAGATGGATCCGCAGCCGGTGCATTGCGCGGAAGTGGGCACGATGCTCGCGCGCATGCACCTGGCGGCCCAGGACTTCCCGCTGTCCCAGCCCAACCTGCGCGGCCTGGCCTGGTGGAGCGCGACCGCGCCGGTCGTGCTGCCTTACCTGGCGCCGGACAATGCGCGCCTGCTGCGCGAGGAAGTCGCCGCGCAGGAAGCATTTGCCGCGAGCGACGCGTATGCGCGCCTGCCGCGCGGGCCCGTGCATGCCGACCTGTTCCGCAACAACGTGATGTTCGTTGGCGAAAAGCTGACCGGCTGCTTCGATTTCTATTTCGCCGGCGTCGACACCTGGCTGTTCGACCTGGCGGTGACCGTCAACGACTGGTGCATCGACCTCGCCAGCGGCAAACTGGACCACGCCCGCGTGGAGGCGCTGCTGGCGGCTTACCGCGCCGTGCGGCCGTTCACCGCCGAGGAAATTGCGGCGTGGCAGACGACGTTGCGCGCCGCCGCCCTGCGCTTCTGGCTGTCGCGACTGTACGACCTGCACGTGCCGCGCGCGGCCGAAATGCTGACGCCCCACGATCCAACCCATTTCGAGCGCATCCTGCGCGACCGGCTTGCCAGCCCGGCGCCGGTACTGCCCCTTTGAACAATGAATAACATGCCCGCAATGACCGGCTGGACCTGGCTCAAGGAAGGAGCCGGACTGTTCCGCAAACAACCCGCCGCCCTGACCACCCTGCTCTTCGCGAACATCCTGATCAGCCTCCTGATCAGCGCCTTCCAGCTGGTCGGCGCCATGCTCGCCGTGGTCCTGATTCCCTCGCTGTCGATGGCCTTCATGAAGGCCTGCCTGATGATCGACAACGGCGAACGCGTCTCGCCCGCCGTCCTGCTGACGGGCTTTCGCAAGCCGGTGCTGGCGCAGCTGTGCAAG
Organism: Massilia sp.; assembly: GCA_003520365.1. Classification (GTDB taxonomy): domain Bacteria; phylum Pseudomonadota; class Gammaproteobacteria; order Burkholderiales; family Burkholderiaceae_D; genus Telluria; species Telluria haematophila. The sequence goes on along the minus strand of DOUW01000146.1, from coordinate 11,575 downwards.
GTCGGCCTGATCTACCTGGCGGTGTCGCTGCTGTTGACGATCCTGGCGCGCTTCGCGATCGATCCCGACTTCTGGCAACAGTTCTCGCAACCGATCGACCCGAAGAATCCGCCGCTGGTGACGGGCTGGGACATGCTCAGGATATTCGGCGTCTTCGTGCTGAACGTGAGCGTGCTGATTGCGCTGTCGTTTTCCGCGCCCCTGGTGTACTGGCAGCAGATGGGACCGGGCAAGGCTGCCTTCTACAGCTTCTTCGCGGTGTGGAAGAGCGCGCGCGTATTCGTGGTGCTGCTGCTGGCCTGGTTCGCGATCCTGTTCGGACTGTGCATCGTGTTCACGCTGCTGCTGGGCGGCTCGAACGTGGCACGGGTCGCCATCATGTGGCTGATCTTCCTGTTCATCCTGCTGCTGCAGTGCTCGCTGTATGCGGCTTACCGCCGCATCTTCGGCAAGCCGGTCGAGACCGGCGCCGCCCGGGTCAATCTGCAGAAATAAGATCCTGCCCGGCCTGGGCAGACCAGGCCGGGCCGCACATTCAGCGCAATATCAACGCGGTATCAACGTGACACGCGCTCCAGTTTGGCCACCGACAGGTCGAGCACCTTGATGCCGGACGGGCCGAAGTTGATCTGGGCCCGCGCCGCGCCCGCCCCGCCCTCGATGTTCACGATCACGCCTTCGCCGAACTTGGCGTGGGCCACCGTTTCGCCGATGCGCCAGCCCGAGCCGCCGCCCGACTTCTGGGTGATCTGCTGGGCGATCTTGTTGTCGCTGCCGGCATTGCGGAAGGCCGCGTCGTCCCAGGCGGTCGGCGCCTTCTTGTTGGCGAACCAGTGGCTCTGCACGCGCGGCGAGAGCCACTTCAGCGCTTCCTCGGGCAGTTCGTCGAAGAAGCGCGACTTCATGTTGAAGCGGGTCTGGCCGTGCAGCATGCGCTGCTGGGTAAAGCTCATGTAGAGGCGCTTGCGGGCGCGCGTGATCGCCACGTACATCAGGCGCCGCTCTTCGTCGACGCCATCCATTTCGCGCGAACTGCTCTCGTGCGGGAACAGGCCCTCTTCCAGGCCGGTGATGAACACGGCGTCGAATTCCAGGCCCTTGGCCGAGTGCACGGTCATCAGCTGCATCGCGTCCTGGCCGGCCTGGGCCTGGGCGTCGCCCGCTTCCAGCGAAGCGTGGGCGAGGAAGGCCGCCAGCGGCGACATGACGGACGGCAGCGGCGCGTCGGCGTCGAGGATCTCGAGACCGTCCTGGTTCAGGATCGCGTCGCCGGCCTGGGCCGCCGATGGCGGGCCGAGGTGGGCCGGCGCCTGCTGGCCAAAACCTTCTTCCTGCACGAACTGGGTCGCGGCGTTGACCATCTGCTCGAGGTTTTCGATGCGGTCGGCGCCTTCCTTTTCGTTGGCGTAGTGGGTCAGCAGGGTGCTGCGCTCCAGCACCACGCGCACCATTTCCGGCAGCGGCAGCTGCTGGGTTTCGAAGCGCGCGCTTTCGATCAGCTTGACGAAGTTGCCCAGCGCGCTGCCGGCCTTGCCGGTCATGTAGGGCACGGCCGCGTACAGCGAGACGCCATAGGTGTCGGCCGCCATCTGCAATTGCTCGATCGAGCGCACGCCGATGCCGCGCGTCGGGAAGTTCACCACGCGCAGGAAGGCCGAGTCGTTGTGCGGGTTGTCCATCAATTGCAGGTAGGCGATGGCGTGCTTGACCTCGGCGCGCTGGAAGTAGCGCAGGCCGCCGTAGACCGTATAGGGCAGGCCGGCCGCGAACAGCGCGTGCTCGATGACGCGGCTTTGCGCGTTCGAGCGGTAGAGGATGGCGATCTCGCTGCGCGGCATGCCGTCGGCCATTAGGCTTTTCGCTTCCTCGATGATCCACTGCGCTTCTTCGAGATCCGACGAGGCTTCGTAGACGCGTACCGGCTCGCCCTGCCCGGCGTCGGTGCGCAGGTTCTTGCCGAGGCGGTTCTTGTTGTTCGCGATCAGGAAGTTGGCGCTGTCGAGGATGTGGCCGTGCGAGCGGTAGTTCTGCTCCAGCTTGATCAGGTTCTGCACCTGGAATTCGCGTTCGAAGGCGCTCATGTTGCCGACGTTGGCGCCGCGGAAGGCGTAGATGCTCTGGTCGTCGTCGCCGACGGCGAAGATGGCGCCGCCGTTGCCCTCGCCGTGGCCGGCCAGGAGTTTGAGCAGGTTGTATTGCAGGTCGTTGGTATCCTGGAACTCGTCGACCAGCACGTGCTTGAAGCGCATCTGGTAGTGCTGGCGCAGCGGCGCATTGCGCGCGAGCAGCTCGTACGAGCGCAGCAGCAGCTCGGCGAAGTCGACCACGCCTTCGCGCTGGCATTGCTGGTCGTAGAGTTCATACAGCTCGACCATCTTGCGCTCGATCGGGTCATAGGCCTCGACCTGGCCGGCGCGCAGCCCCTGCTCCTTGGCATTGTTGATGAAGTACATCAGGTTCTTGGCCGGATACTTCTCGTCGTCGACGTTCGCCGCTTTCAGCAGGCGCTTGATCATCGACAGCTGGTCTTGCGAATCGAGAATCTGGAAGGACTGCGGCAGCGCGGCGTCCTTGTAGTGCGTGCGCAGCAGGCGGTTGCACAGGCCGTGGAAAGTGCCGATCCACATGCCGCGCGTGTTCACGGGCAGCATGGCGGACAGGCGCGTGAGCATCTCCTTCGCCGCCTTGTTGGTGAACGTGACCGCCATGATGCCGGCCGGGCCCACCTGCCCGGTCTGGATCAGCCAGGCAATACGCGTGGTCAGCACGCGGGTCTTGCCCGAGCCGGCCCCCGCCAGGATCAGCGCGCTCTGCGGTGGCAGGGTCACGGCCGCGAGTTGTTCGGGATTGAGGTTGTGAAGGAGATTCTGCATGCGCCCATTATACCGCCGGGATCTACTGTATGCCCATCCAGCCCGAGCGCAAATCAGCGGTTTCTTACTGAAAGAATATTTCAATAACACTCACTTGATGAAATATTATTTCACTCCATTTCTCTTTGACATGCCCTGTTTGCCGGCTATTTTTCTCTACAAAAATATTCTTCAAGCACACATCTTCTGGCAACTTCATTTAACTCATCCATATCGGCGCATATATCTACCGCGCGCCCCCTGTTCCGGAATTCGCTTAACTTAATAACAAAGACGCGAACACATCGCGTGGCCCATTACGACCCAACCATTTCTACACCGAAAGGCCGTGCACGCGTTTTCGGGTCGGGCTGAACTTGTCATTGCGTGCCGGCCGGCTTAAGCCAAAGGAGAGTCACATGCTAAATCGCGTGGTTACTGTTGCCGCCCTCGCTGTCGGCGGAATGATGCTGTCGAAGCAAATGAAGAAAAACCGTGGTTCGGGCAATGACTCGTCGATCATCGAATCGATCGAAGTCAACGTGCCGGTGCGCACTGCCTACAACCAGTTCACGCAGTTCGAGGACTTCCCGCAGTTCATGAAGAGCGTCCACGAAATCCGCCAGCTCGACGACAAGCGCCTGCACTGGAAGGCCAACGTCGCCGGCGAGGACAAGGAATGGGATGCCGAAATCACCGAGCAGATCCCGGACAAGCGCATCGCCTGGCGCAGCATCGGCGGCGTGCGCAACGGCGGCGTCGTCACCTTCCACAAGATTTCCGACAACGTGACCCGCGTCACCCTGCAGATGGACTACACGCCCGAAGGCGTGCTGGAGACCATCGGCGACGCGTTCGGTGCGGTGCGCATGGAAGCACGCGGCAACCTGCAGAACTTCAAGGAAATGCTCGAGAAGCGTGGTGCGGAAACGGGCGCATGGCGCGGGAAGATCAACCAGCACTAAGCTGGGGCCGCTGCCTGTCATACGAACGCCACCTTGCGGTGGCGTTTTTTTATTGCTTTGCTCGATGCGTCGCGTGGGCATCCTGGTCATGGAGACGGCGACATACCGCTGGCCGTTCCGTAGGGTGGGCACCCCGTGCCCACGCGTTGCATGCGCATCTTTTCTACGGTTGCGGCGACATATCGCTCGCAACAGCGAGCAAAACCCACGCCGCCGTTCATCGCGGGCTTTGCGGGCAATGCCTCCTGGCTGACGACTTCCGGACCTGTGCGTAACGCGTGGGCACGGAGTGCCCACCCTACGGGTCATCGCTACCGGTCGACGTCAAACGTCTCCGTCCCTCCGTTTCTTGATCACCACACCCGGCAGCGCTTCACCGCCGCCATCGGCTGGCCCGGCTTGCAGTTGAAGGCTTTTTCGAACTGCGGCATGTTGATGACCACGCCGTTGACGCGGTACTTGCCCGGCGAGTGCGGGTCGGTGGCGGCCGAGACGCGCAGGTTTTCCGGGCGATCGTTCTCGCAGGCCCATTGGGCGAAGCCGACGAAGAAGCGCTGCTCCGGCGTCAGGCCGTCGCGCGGCTGGGCCTGCTGCGGCATGCTCGCCATCTGGTTCTTCCAGGCCATCCAGCCGAGGATCAGGCCGCCCAGGTCGGCGACGTCCTCGCCCAGGGTCAGCTTGCTGTTGATCTTGATGTCGTCGACCACCGTGTACTGGCCGTACTGTTCGACGGTGCACGCCGCGCGTTCTTCGAAGGCCTTGCCGTCCTTCTTCGTCCACCAGTCCTTTAAATTGCCCTTGGCATCGAATTGGCGGCCTTCATCGTCGAAGGCGTGGGTCAGTTCGTGGCCGATGGTGCCGCCGGTGTTGCCGTAGTTCGGCGCGTCGTCCATCTTCGGGTCGAACAGCGGCGGCTGCAGCACGCCGGCCGGGAAGTTGATGTCGTTCATCTGCGGGTTGAAATAGGCGTTCACCGTCGGCGGCGTCATCAGCCATTCGGCGCGGTCGAGCGGCTTGCCGATCTTGGCCAGCTGGCGCCGGTTTTCGAAGGCTTTGCCGCGCACCACGTTGCCGGCGAAATCGTCGGCGCGCACCTCGTACGCGGAATAATCGCGCCAGGTGTCCGGATAGCCGATCTTGTTGACGATGGCGTCGAGCTTCTCTTGCGCGCGCCGCTTGGTGTCGGCGCTCATCCACTCCAGCGATGCGATGTCCTTGGCCATCGCCTCCTCGATCTGGCGCGTCATGTGCAGGGCCTTGGCCTTCAGTTCCGGAGAAAAAGCGCGCGCCACGAATTCCTGGCCGAGGGCTTCGCCGAGCTGGCGGTCGACCAGCTGCACGCAACGCTTCCAGCGCGGCTGCTGGCGCTCGACGCCGCGCAGGGTCTGCATGAAGAAGGCAAAGTGGGGCGCGTCGAATTGCGGCGACAGCGCCGGCGCCAAGGCTTCCAGCACGTGCCAGCGCAAATAGGTCTTGATCGCACCCAGGTCCTCGGCGGCGAGCTGTTTATTGAAAGCCTTGAAGAAGGCCGGCTCGGTGACATTGAAGCTGTTCACTTCCGGTTGGCCGAGCGCGGCCAGGTAGGTCTTCCAGTCGAAGCCCGGCGTGGTCTTCTGCAGGCCCTTCAGGTCCATCTTGTGGAACAGTTTATAGGGGTCGCGTTTCTCGACGCGGGTCAGCGACGCCTTTGCCAGCGCGGTCTCGATGCGCATCACGGTCGTGGCCGAACGCCTGGCCACCTCGGGGGATTCACCGGCCAGGCCGAACATGGTGGCCAGGTGGGCTTCGTATTTGGCGCGGATGTCTTTCGAGCGCGCATCCGTCTTCAGGTAGTAGTCGCGGTCCGGCAGGCCCAGGCCGCCGCCGCTGGCAAACGCGATCACGCGGGTCGAGTCGCCGAAGTCCTGGTTCGAGCTGAAGCCGAAGAAGAAGTCGTCGTCGGACAAAGCCAGTTGCAGCGCGGCCAGCACCGCCGGCAGGTCGCGGGTCGATGTCATCGCGTCGATGCGATCGAACCAGGGCGCCAGCGGCGCCGCGCCGCGCTTGGCGATCGCGCTCTCGTCCATGCAGGCGCCGAAGTAGTCGCCGATCTTCTGCTGCGTCGCGCTGCGGCCTTCCTTCTGTTTCGCCAGCCCGTCGAGTATCCCCCACAGGTAGCGCTGGTTGTCCTGCGCCAGCTTGCCGTAGACCGACCAGCGCGCCTGGTCCGCCGGGACCGGGTTGTTCTTCATCCAGCCGCCGCAGGCGTATTGGTAGAAGTCGACGCAGGGGTCGGCGTTCTTGTCCATCGAGTTCACGTCCAGGCCTGGCGTGTAGGGAAACGTGGTGGCCGGGCGCTCGGATTGGGGAGCCGGCGACGTCTGGGCCGAGGCGAAGGTGGCGGCGCCGGCGAACGACATGGCCAATGCAATGCGGGTGAGGTGCAACATGGAGGGAATCCCGGAAAAGTGATCGCCCATGCTGACACAGAAATATTGCCTAAGCAACATCAAGCGATTGCCACGATGTCAATACTGCATCATACTCAGGCGCGGTTTTGCCGTTCCCAGGCAAGCGCCACTATCATGAGATGACGTCCCCTATGAGTCCACCCCAGAAGCAAGCATTTGTATCGATGTTGCTGGTTGCCGCCTTGACCGGCCCGGTGTATTACCTGATCGCGGTGTTCACCATGCCGGTCGGTCTCGGGCTCCTCATGCTGGTATTCGACAAACCGGTACTGGCCATGTATCCGCTCCTGTTCGCGGGGCAGGAATATTCGAGGGACGTCGTCAGCTATGCACTCGATACCCGGGTGAGTTTTCCGCTCACGCTGCTTCAATGGGTGCTGATCGCGTGGCTGTACAGCCGCAAGGCGCCGGATGTCAGCCGCCCGATGCAGGTGGGCGTGGCACTGCTCGTGGCCCTGCTCCTCGGCCTCGCCTTCTTCGTCCTGTTCTACGCGACGGGCATCCGGATCGTCTCGCCGATGCGCTGGCATATGTAACGCGTTCGGGCGCAGGCGGCACGAAAACAAAAAGGCCGCTGCCCCGACAAGGTAGCGGCCTCTCCTTGAATCAGCTGCTCATGGAAGCCGGGCAGCTGGACATCACGCCAGCGGATCGATCACGAACGCCGGCATCTTCCCGTCGCCGCGTGCGGCTTCCAGGAACTTGTCGGAGGTGATCAGCGCCTCGTTGATGGTGACGTCCATGTCCAGGTAGCGGTAGGTACCCAGGCGGCCGACGAACGTGACGTTGCTTTCCCCCTGCGCCAGCTTGATGTAGCGCTCGAGCTGCTCCTTGTCGCGCGCCATGCGGATCGGGTAATAGGGGATGTCGTCCTCGCCGCACTGGCGGCTGAATTCCTTGTAGAGCACCGTGCCTTCGTGCTGTTCCCAGGGCGAGAAGTGCTTGTGCTCGGTGATGCGGGTATAGGGCTGCTCGTCGTCGCAATAGTTGACGACGGCGTTGCCCTGGTAGTCGCCCTTGTCGCGGAACATCTCGAAGTCCAGGGTGCGGTAAGGCAGGCGGCCTTCGACGTGCTTGAACCAGGCGTCGATCGGACCGCTGTAGAAGACGTGGTCGTACTGCGATTTCTGGTCCGGGTCGAAGCGGGTGTTCAGATGGACGGTGACGCCGTCGACCTTCAGGATCTTCTCGACCAGCGCGGTGTAGCCTTCGGCCGGCATGCCCTGGTACTTGTGGTTGAAGTAGTTGTCGTCGTAGTTGAAGCGCACCGGCAGGCGCTTGAGGATGCTCGCCGGCAGTTCCGACGGCTCCATGCCCCACTGCTTGACGGTGTAGGTCTTGAAGAAGGCTTCGTAGAGCTCGCGGCCGACGAAGCGCAGGGCCTGCTCTTCGAAGGTTTGCGGGTTCTCGATCGACTTGTCGCCCAGCTCGGCCAGGAATTCCTGGGCCTCGGCCGGACGCATGGTCTTGCCGAAGAACTGGTTGATGGTGAGCAGGTTGATCGGCAGCGTGAAGACGCGCTTGCCGGTGATGGCCTTGACGCGGTTCACATACGGCTTGAACTCGGCGTAGCGGTTGACGAACTCCCAGGCACGCTCGTTATCGGTGTGGAAGATGTGCGGGCCGTAGACGTGCACCATGACGCCGGTTTCGGCGTCACGTTCGGAATGGCAGTTGCCCGCGATATGCGGACGCGATTCAAATACTTCGACCTTGTGGCCGGCTTGTGCGAGCTGGTTTGCAATGACAGCTCCGGAAAACCCAGCGCCTACAATGGCGATATTCTTTGTCATTTGATCATCCTAACTATTTTAGTAGCCATCTCTTGCGGCGAATTGGTCCAGCGTTTCGTCCGTCGCGACGTGTGCATGTCGCGCGGAAGCGGCACGCGGAACTTACGAAGCGAACGCGGCCGCAAATCATGCGCTGAGCCCGCGAACCGCCTACCGTAATCGATCCGATTATACGGAGCTGAGCCGTTTTTCGATGTTCGATAGACCACAGAAACATATTTGCCCAAAAGGCAACTTTTTGTGTTTTTGTACATGCATATGAGCAATGCCGCGTTCAAAAACGGGCATACTGGCGCTTGCACGAAAAATACCGTCCAGGCTGCGCGGCGTATCGCGTGGTGCAGCCGTTTTTGCAGTCGCCACGTAGAAAAGGAAAGTCATGTTGCCTACCCGTCCCCTGGTCCGTACCGCCCTTGCCGGCCTGCTCGCCGCCGCCCTCGCCTCGCCTGTCTTTGCCGCCGAGCCGGCCTGGGTCACCAAGAGCAACGAGAACGCCCAGGTCCTGCTGAACGTCCTGGCCAAGTATTCGCCGGAAAGCGCGAGCACGCTGGGCGTGAACGGCTACGACGAACAGATCAGCGACCTCTCGCGCGACCAGTTCGAAGCCACCAACAAGGACCTGCGCGCGGCAATCGCCGAGTACCAGAAGCGCCTGAAGGTCGAGACCGACCCGAAGGTGAAGCAGGACCTGGAAATCCTGATCAACAAGGCCAACGACCAGCTGCGCACCGCCGCGCTGGAGCGCAAGTACTTCATGCCCTTCATCGACCTGACCGGCATGATGTTCGGCGTGATGCGTTCGACGCTCGACCCGCGCATCCCGAAGGAGCGCCAGCAGGCGTTGCTGGTGCGCCTCGACAAGTATGCCGGCCTGGCCAAGGGCTACCGCCCGGTCACCGAACTGGCGCACGAGCGCCTGCAGGAGCGCCTGAAGGCCAACAAGAACCTGCTCGGCCCCTACAAGGGCGAGATCGAGCAGTCGCTGAACGACGCCCCGACCCTGCTCAAGGGCATGCGCGAGCTGCTGGCCAAGAGCGGCCTGCAAGGCTGGGAACAGCGCTTCGACACGCTGGAAAAGCAGCTGCTCGCGTATAACGCGCGCCTGAAGACGGAACTGCTGCCGCGCGCCCGTACGGATCACCGCCTGCCGGCCGAGGTGTATGCCAACAACCTGCGCGAATTCGGCGTCGACATCGGCCCGCAGGAGCTGATCGCCAAGTCGCTGACCTCGTTCGCCGAGATCCGCAACCAGATGCAGATCACGGCCAAGCTGATCGCCAGGGAACGCGGCTTCAAGGACGCCGACTACCGCGCCGTCATGCTCGAACTGAAGAAGGACCAGATCCCGCTCGACAAGGTGATGCCGATCTATGCCGAGCGCCTGGCCGCGCTCGAGCAGGCCACGCGCCAGAACCGCATCGTCACCCTGCCCGAGCGCAAGGCCGTGATCCGCCTGGCGACGATGGCCGAGAACGCCCAGCAGCCGGCGCCGCACATGAGCCCGCCGCGCCTGATCGGCAACACCGGCGAGTATGGTGAGTTCGTGCTGACCACCGGCATGCCGCCGGACGCCTCGGGCAAGCGCATGGTGTTCGACGACTTCACCCACGAAGCCGGCACCTGGTCGATCACGGCGCACGAGGCGCGCCCCGGCCACGAGCTGCAGTTCGCCAAGATGATCGAGACCGGCGTCTCGACCGCGCGCGCGGTGTTCGCCTTCAACAGCGTCAACGTCGAAGGCTGGGCCCTGTACGCCGAGGCCGAGGTGCAGCCCTACGAGCCGCTCGACGGCCAGCTGTTCGCCCTGCAGGCGCGCGCCATGCGCGCCGCGCGCGCCTTCCTCGACCCGATGGTCAACCTGGGCGAGATCACCCCGGATGGCGTGAAGCAGTTCCTGATGCAGGACGTCGGCCTGTCCGAAGGCATGGCGACCCAGGAAGTGCAGCGCTACACCTTCCGCGCGCCGGGCCAGGCGACCTCCTACTTCTACGGCTACCAGCGCCTGATGGAAACCCGCCAGGCCGCCGAGGTCGCGCTGCGCGACAAGTTCGACCGCCAGAAATTCAACGACTTCGTGCTGGCCCAGGGCCTGGTGCCGCCGACGCTGCTGCGCAAGGCGGTGATGGAGGAGTTCGTGCCGGCGATGCGCAAGTAAGCGCCGCAGAGAGATGATGTAAAAATGCCGGGGATGCTTGCGCACCCCCGGCTTTTTTATTGTTGCGGTAATCGTAGGGTGGGCACCCTGTGCCCACGCGTTACGTGTGCATCCGTAGTCGGCGACTGCGGGTTGTCGCCCGAAGAAACGCGGAACATCACCTGACACGCTAACGAAACGCTTTTGATACGTCGGCAACCGGCGTCATTCTCGACAGATCAACCGTCAACACTGTTCACGCTTCCGCGTGGGCACGGCGTGCCCACCCTACGGGATGCGCCGTCGTCAAAAATAAAGGCCGGGCTGCGCGAGCAGCCCGGCCTTTGTCGTCGACGCGATAAAGATCAGCCGCGTACCGCCACCGGCCTGGCGGTGCCGTTACGCAGCGATTCCTGGATCACGCCGCGCGTGACGCGCTCGGCGTTGCGCTGCTCCTGCTCCATCTTCTTGCCCAGGTCTTCCATCTTCTTGCCGGCCGCTTCCATCGGCTTGCCGGCGGCTTCCATCTGCTTGCCGAGGGCTTCCATCTTTTCTTCGTTGAAGGTGACAGCGGCCAGCGCCATCTTCGCGCCGAGCGCGCCCATCGAGGCGCCGTGGCGGCCCATCTCCGCACCCTGCCCGCCCATCTGGGCGCCGATCGCCTCCATCGGGGCCCAGGCGTCGCCGACGCGCTTCAGGGCCGCCGCATCCTGCACGACGTATTCCTTGCCGCCGTCGCGGAACCAGAGGAAGTCGCCCTGCACGCTGCGCTTGAGTTCCTTGACGCGCTTGCTCGCGACGGCGTCGCCGGTGATCGCGCTATCCGCGCCGCGCACCAGGGCGAAGGGCTCGCCGCCGTCGGCAGCCTGGATGGTGCGGTTGATGGTAATGCCGTCGCCGGCCTGGACCGGCAGCAGCGGCAGCGCGCAGGCGGCGGCCAGGGCGGCCAGCAGCAATGGGCGTTTCAGCGAGCGGGATGCAAACGGGGAGGCAAAGCGGGTGTCCTGCATGATCTTCTCCATGGGCGGTTTGTCGATGGAGAAAGAATAGGACAGGCGGCTGGCGCCTGCCCGCGCCGTGCGACGAACGGCACGATTCGCGGGACAGGCGACAAAATGGAGGGTTACATTAGTAGACGACGACCGAGCGGATCGACTCGCCCGACTTCATCAAATCGAAACCTTCGTTGATGCGGTCCAGCGGCAGGTGGTGGGTGATCAGGTCGTCGATGTTGATCTTGTTTTCCATGTACCAGTCGACGATCTTCGGCACGTCGGTGCGGCCGCGTGCGCCGCCGAACGCCGAACCTTTCCATTCGCGGCCGGTCACCAGCTGGAACGGACGGGTCGAGATCTCGGCGCCGGCTTCGGCCACGCCGATG
>DOUW01000343.1 GCA_003520365.1 Massilia sp. | reverse complement strand
GCGATCCGGGCCTGGTCGATCGCTTCCTGGCTGTTGGCCATCTGGTTGTTCAATACTTCGTTGGGACACCCGGACAAGGCGAGCACAGCACATGCCGCCAGGATCCGCGATGGCCGATGAAAACGATGAGCAGGCATCATGTGGTACCTCCGGGTGAAGCCGCGTTTGAAAGCGCCATGATGATCGGGAACGGGTGTTCCGTTCAATTGGACCAAAGGACCAAGAGCCTGTCCGACCTCACGGCCAGCACGATGCGCGATCCCGGCAGCCCCGGCATGGGCGGGCAGGCCCGCCTGATGCGTGCGGTAATGCCGAGGACGCAGGACGCCGCCTGGCTGCGCCGCGACAGTGGCGGTGGCGGGCGGATTGGGGGAGCCTCAGGTGGGGCCGCCCAGGTTGTCCAGCAGGCGGGCGTACAGCTCGCACAGCCGGCGCAGCTCGCCCGGATCGAAGTCGTTGCAGGTCTCGATGACCATGGCGGAGACTTCGGGGATGGCCTGCTCGGCCAGGACGCGGCCGCGTTCGCTCAATTTGATCATCACGGAACGGCGGTCGCCCGGTTTCGGAGAGCGCTCAACCAGGCCGCGCGCCACCAGTTCGTCGCAGACCCGCGTCAGGTTGGCTGGCTTTTCCTGGCAGGCTTCGCTCAGCTCCGAGGCGCTCGCGCTCTCGTCGACGCAGCCATAGAGGATCGCCAGCACGGTATAGCTCGAGTCCGTCAGGTCGTATTTCCTGACCAGCGCATTGGTCCGGTCACGGAAGGTCTTATTCAAGTGGTTNNATCCGCATGGCATCAACGGGAAAGCCCGGCAAGCGTGCTTCGACGCGGCGCAGCCGCTGGTCGGTCAGTCCAAAGTCGCTCATCGTTGCTCCTTGTCGTGCAAACAAAGAGAAGGATTGTAGCCGCTCAGTATCAAGGGGCCGCGGCCGCATCGTTCGCGCCGTTCCCCGCGGCGGGCCCGGCTCCGGCCACACGGGCTGCGGCGGGAACGTTGCGCGGCGCCGGCAGGTTCGCATAGTGCGCCTCGGTGATCGGATAGCTGCCGTCGGCCTTGGCTTGCTCGAGCTCGGCCAGGACGCGGTCGCGTACGGGGCCATCGACGCCTGCCGGGTTGGTCGACGCGCAGCCGGCCACCAGCGAGAGCAGCAGGGCAGGGAGCAGGATGTTCTTCATGTTGTTTGCCTTGTGGTTGGGGTTGAAGGTCTGGCGGTCCGCCATCGGTCCGCCAGGCATATTTTATCAATGAACCGTTCATTACTGAAATAAGGGATAGTACGCATGCTTGCTTGGCGCCATGCCTGGCAGAGCGGCGACAACGTCATCGGTCCGCGCAACCGGCAGTACAAGGATCCGGTTCGTCGCGTCGAGCGACCGATGCGCTAGCGTTGGATGCAGCGTGTAGCGGGCACGGAAAGGCCAGGCCAGTGGATCGAAGCTAAGCGCAAGCGATCCAGCTTGTCGTAAAACGTAACTAACCAACTCCGGATTTCGACCAAACCAAAAACTCGACAGCCGCGAACTACGGCAACACCAACAAACCTCCAACAAAGCTTGCAGGGGTACGGGGGCGACCGGTCCGTTATCGGCATCGGCTCCGGCAACACCGATCCTGCACGCAAGCGGCGTGCAGTCGCGTTCGGCTAAAACGTCTCGGGGGAACGGTACGGGACGGCACCGCCACTGGCCAGGAAGCATGCAGGCCACTGGCGGTGCGCAAGAGGCTTCAGTGCGCGGCCGGCTCGGTGCTGTCGGGCAGGAACCAGTTCAGCAGCACGGCGCAGATGCCGCCGGTCGCGACACCCGATTCCAGCACGTTGCGCACCGCCGCCGGCATGTGCACCAGGAATTCGGGCACCTGCGACACGCCCAGGCCCAGGGCCAGCGAGACGGCGATGATGAGCAGGGCGCGGCGGTCGAGCTGGACGCTGGCGAGGATGTTGATGCCGGCCGCGGCGACCGCGCCGAACATCACCATGGCGGCGCCGCCCAGCACCGGCTCGGGCACGGCCTGGATCACGCCGGCCACGCTCGGGAACAGGCCGAGCACGACCAGGAACAGGGCGATCCAGACGCCGATGTGGCGGCTGGCGATGCCGGTCAGCTGGATCACGCCGTTGTTCTGGGCGAAGATCGAGCTGGGGAAGGTGTTGAACACGCCGGCCAGCAGCGAATTGGCGCCGTTCAGCAGCACGCCACCCTTGATCCGCTTCATCCAGACCGGGCCTTCGACCGGCTCGCGCGAGATCTTGCTGGTCGCGGTGACGTCGCCGATCGCTTCCAGCGAGGTGACCAGGTAGATCACGATCATCGGGATGAACAGCGACCACGAGAAATCGAGGCCGAAGTGCAGCGGCACCGGCACCTGGAAGGCCGGGGCCTCGCGCATGCCGGTGAAGTCCAGGCGGCCCAGCCAGCCGGCCAGCGCATAGCCGACCGCCAGCGCGATCACGATGGCGCTGCTGCGCAGCCAGACCACGCGGGTGCGGTTCAGGATCACGATGATGGCCAGGACCAGGCCCGACAGCAGCAAATTCTCGCCGTTGGCGAAGCTGCCGTTGGCCATGGCGCCGAAGCCGCCGCCCATGCTGATCAGGCCGACCTTGATCAGGGTGAGGCCGATCATCAGCACCACGATGCCGGTGACCAGGGGCGTGATCATGCGCTTTACGAAAGGCAGGATGCGCGACACGCCCATCTCGACAAAGGAGCCGGCCACCACCACGCCGAAGATCGCGGCCATCACCGCTTCCACCGGCGTGCCCTGCTTGACCATCAGCGAGCCGCCGGCGATCAGCGGGCCGACGAAGTTGAAGCTGGTGCCCTGCACGATCAGCAGGCCCGCGCCGAGCGGGCCGAAGCGGCGGCACTGGACGAAGGTGGCGATGCCCGAGATCACCAACGACATCGAGACGATCAGGTTGGTGTCGCGCGCCGAGACGCCGAGGGCCTGGCAGATCAGGAGGCCGGGCGTGACGATCGGGACGATGATCGCAAGCAGGTGCTGGAGCGCGGCGAGCATCCCGACCAGGGGGCCGGGGCGGTCTTCGAGACCGAGGACGAGTTCGGTCGGCGCTTGGGAGGAAGGGGTGGCGGAGGCCGAGGTGGAGGCGGAGGCGGAGGCGGAGGCGGGCAGCTTGGGTTGGGTAGTCATGCGCGGGCACCGGGCAAAAACGCGATTTTACAGCGAGCCGTTGCAGCTGCGTATTTTTCGTTTCTAAATCGACGGCGTGCACGCCGGCGAAATCGCGTTGGTACAAGCACCACCGGCACAACCGGCTGTTGTTTTATGCGTGCATCATGAAATGGTGCCGGCCTCTTCCAAAAAGGAATGGAATCACTAGAATCAGGCGTTATCACCCACGAGAACAGACCGGCATGTCCACCATCGACCTCTTACCCCTGAACGATGCCGATGCACCGGCGCCCGTGGCGGAAACCGCTAAACAGCCGCCTTTGCTGGATCTGGTACACAAGCGCCGCGCTGCGCTGCGTGACCCCGCGAACGCCGGGGCGGCACAGGGCCACGGACTGGTCGGGTTGGCCTTGTCGGGCGGCGGCGTGCGTTCGGCGTCGTTTTGCGCGGGCGTTCTTGCCGGCCTCCAGAAGGAAGAAAAACTGCGGCAGGTCGATATCGTATCCACGGTATCGGGCGGCGGTTACGTCCCCTTGTCGCTGATGGCGAACAGCGGGCGGCGCAAACCGGAACGCGCCCTGAAGGGGCATAACCTGTATCGCATGATCACCCACAATCTTGCGCGGTTCAATAGCCTGAAAAGTACTGCGCTGGTGCGCTCGGGAATCGGCCTTGTCTGGGGCGTGCTGGTGTTCATGTCGATCGTGATGTTGGGCAGTGCGCTGATCAGCGCAATGACGAAGGATTTCTCGAATGTGCCAGTGGTCGGCATGCTCATTGTCGAGATCGGCCTGGTCGGGCTGTCACTCCTGTTCCGTGCGGTCGCGAAAACGAAGTGGGCAAAGTCAGCCTTCTACCATTACAACGACGTTCTTGTGCAATCGCTCTTTGCCGTGAACGTCATGCTGGCTGCGCGATTTTTCCAGGTACAACACTGGTATTTCATGTACGCCGTCGGCGCCATCGTCTTGGCCTTGCTGGCGCAGCAGAACAATCCGCGCAAGCGCTGGGTGCTGTATTCGGTTCGCGGCGCCTTGGCGGCATTGCTCGGCAACGGGCGAGCGGTGCTGGTCGCAAGCTGCGTGCTGCTGATCTCGACCATGGCTTTCCTCGAGTTTCACGGCGCGGTCATCGCGCCGCACGTCGAGCCTGGCTCGGGCGTGTACATAATCGGGATCTTCGCCGCGATTTCCGTCCTGATTTTTTGGATACTCACACGCAGCAATGCATGGTCGATGCTCAAGCCGTATCAGCGCTACCTCGATGCGCTGATTCCAGGGAAGCGCAGCGCGAGCAGCCGGTTCGCCGACGCCCACACGCACGCGCCGTGGTTTCCGATCTGCGTCGCGAATATCTCCATCCTGTCGAAAGGCACTTACCGCCACGCGTCGATCTCGCCTGTGGGCGTGGAACTGCCCAATGCGCGGCTATACACCTGGGACAAGGTCGACGGCGAGGAATTGACGACCTGTCGCGGCGCGATGGCGCTGTCGGGCGCTGCGATCGACGTCGGCATTACCGCTTCACGGCTCCGCCGCTACCTCCTGACGACGTTCGGGGTGAACACTGGCATCTGGCTGCGATCGGACCGGAATGGTCGCTTGTCGAGCAATAAGGGACCGTTGCGGCTGGTCGACCTGATGCTGGCGTTCGACGACGGCCTGTCGGACCTGGATGCGCTATACATGAAAGCATCCGACGGCGGCCATTTCGAGAATACGGGTATCTACTTCCTGCTCAAGTCGCGTGCAACAACCATCTACAGCTTCGACGTCTCCTATGATCCTGACGATACCGGCGAATCGCTCCGTGTGTTGCGCACGCGTGCGCGCCAGGATTTCGGCATCGACATCGCATTGGCGCGGGAAGCGGCGTGCGTATCGGAGTTCGACATCCTTTATCGCGATGGACTAAAGGGTAAGCTCTATTATGTCAGGCACAGCCGGGTTCCGACGCTGGCGACGAACTGGGCCAAAGACGTATCGGCGAGCTTTCCTCACGACTCCACATTCAACCAGTTCCTCTCCGCCGATCTATTCGACGTCTACTACGAGCTCGGAGAAACCGCGGCAGCGAAGATGCTCGCTTATGTGAGACCGCGCGACGAATAGCGGCCGCGGCCTCGCCGCTTGCGCGAAGCGTGCCGCCATGCGCGGCACGTCTTCCTTACCGGATCCTGCGGGCTCGGCCGCCCGCGTCACCGCTCAGTCGGCGCGAGCCACTCCGTTCGCCGCGCGCCGTGCCTCCAGCCAGTCGAAGATCGCCGGCCAGATGCGCGCGTGCGCGCTGCGGCCGACCAGCACCCCGACGTGCTGCAGGTTGACGCCGATGTCGCCGCCGTATTCGAGCAGCAGCTTGGCCGGGCTCGATGCCGCGTCGTGGAAGGGAAGCACGGCCTGCGGCGGAATTACCTTGCTGCGCGGGTCGGCGACGCTCACCAAGGGGCTGCGCAGGTCGGCCGGGCCGATGCTGCGGTCGCCGATGACCAGCTCACCCTGCATGAATTCGTCGTTGCGGTAGAGCGATTCGACCAGGTCCACGAACAGGCGGCCCGGCAGCGGGAACTCGTCGTGGGTCCAGCGCTCGACCCGCATGTGGGTGGCCAGCGCCTGCGGCTGGCCCATCGACATGCAGCGGTCGAGCATGCGCTCCCACTGGAAGGCATGGGGCTCGGCCATCGCGCTCATCATGTTCAGGAACACGCCCGGCACCTGGCCGAAGGTGTCGGCGATCTTGCGTGCATCGGGCGTGGACTTGATCAGCGGCGAGAAGCAGCAGGTGCTCGGCTCGAAATGCAGCGGGGCCTCGAGCAGCACGGTGGCGCGCACGGCGTCCGGATGCAGGCAGCTGTGGATGGCGGCCAGGATGCCGCCCAGCGAGTGGCCGGCGATGACGACCCCGTCTTCGCCGCAGTCGGCCGCGATCGCCTGGCGCGCCTG